>QHXC01000321.1 GCA_003222815.1 Acidobacteriota bacterium
CGGTGGTCTCGATGAATTCAAACCAGTCGCGTTCCATTTGTTCTAATTATACGGCGTAGCCGTATAATGCGTCCAACCATTTCAGGTACACCACTTGCGGATCGATTAAACTTCCGGTGTAAAAGCCGTGTGATCTTTTCAGGGCTTACCCGACTCTAGAACGGATATACGCTCCGAAGTTGCGGTTGGTCACGCACACCAGGGGCCATATCGAAATTTGGAAGATTCCCGAACATGGAGAGAGCGCCGAGCCGCCTGTGAAAATTCCAGTTCCACTGGGCAGGCAGTCCGGTGATATCGGAATTGTTCTGGATCCCGTTCATAAAGAGGTCATCATCGCCACCGCGGCGGGTAACACCATCATGACCTTCTCCGTTCCCGAAGTATTCGACTAGACCTAGCTCCAGGAATTCCGCGATGAACTGCTGCGCTTGGCAAAGCTTCCGTGGAGACCCAACCTGAATGATGGCGTTCAGATCACCGCCGCACCGCTTTGGAAGTTATTCCGCCTACCTAAATGGCAAAAGACCTTGAAAGAAACTTGGGGGAAGCTTGAGCGCGGCGATTATGACTGGGCGCATTTGGCATACACGCTTTGGCCCGACCGAGTCCGCGTGAAGTGCAAAACCGACAAGTCACTGGCAATCGCACACGGATTGGAAGAACTCTATGTCGAGCCTCCGCCTTCCGCCAAAAAGAAGCGAAGACGTCAGCCCGTGGTGGAAGAGGTTTTGGAAATGGAAGAGGAATAGCGAATGCCGAGACCGGTCTTTTATCACGAGGGTGGATTTCCGCCGGCGAATATCGATTGGAATGTCCTGATCCCGTTGCTCGGCCCT
>QHXC01000421.1 GCA_003222815.1 Acidobacteriota bacterium
TGCATTGAATAACCGGATGTTCGATAACGTTGCGGCATTTCTCGGACGGAACGAAGACACGTACTCCGCATTCGATCGAACGAAACTGAAAGCTGCGCAATTTGCGCTCTCGCAAATGTCGACAAAGATGAAGCGGAAGGCGTATTTCAGTATTCCTGCGCCGTACGAAATGATCGGCGTTCACGCGGGGGAAACGGATGCGACGCATGCAAAGATCCTGCAATACTGCTACGACCAGTATTGTATTCCCGTTGAGGGACAATCCGACGTCGTCATCACAGGTATCACGTTTGTTTCGCCGTACAACGTCAATTCGATCATGAACCCGCTACTCGTTCGTGTCATGGCGCTCGGCTACTTCTTCAATTTCTACCGAAACATGCCGGTCGTGAAGAAAAACGGCGTGATGATCGTGACGCATCCATGCTACGACGAGTTCGATCCAGTGTTTCATCCGTCGTACATCGAATTCTTCAATCGCATCCTGCCGGAGACCCGTGATTCACTTGTGGTGCAACAGAAATACGAGGAGTCGTTCGCGAAGGATCCCGCCTATATCAAGATGTACCGCGAAGGCAATGCCTACCACGGCGTGCATCCATTCTATATGTGGTACTGGGCGGAAAACGGCCAGCGACACATCGGCAAAATCATCGTCGTTGGCGCGGACAACCGGCGAGTGCCGGCGATGCTCGGGTGGGACGCGGCGAGGAATATGGAAGAAGCCCTCGATATGGCAGAGTCGTATGTGGGTCGCAAACCCACGGTCACGTTACTGCACTTTCCGCCAATCCTGATGACGGATGTCATGGGCCAGCCGGAGACGATTCAGGGACACC
Source organism: Acidobacteriota bacterium (assembly GCA_003222815.1). Lineage (GTDB taxonomy): Bacteria > Acidobacteriota > Terriglobia > 20CM-2-55-15 > 20CM-2-55-15 > 20CM-2-55-15. Next base: position 840 of record QHXC01000421.1, read on the forward strand.
CGGTTGGGAAAGAGATGGTTCACGGATGAGAGATCGGAGAGCACCCTGATGCCTTACCGAAGTCCATGGCGTTGGAATCCAATCCGCGGTGAGTATGAGGTCCCTGAGGGCAATCGGCTTCAAGGCACCGGCGAAATTTCGGCCATCGATGCCTACAGCAATCGAACGATCTTTATTCTTGGCGCGACCGGTTTCGTTGGCAAGGTCCTGCTGGCGATGATCCTCGACCGCTTCCCGGAGTTGAAGGACCTGGTGGTTCAGGTTCGGAGAAAGCGGAATGTTTCGGGAGAGCAGCGTTTCTTCTCCGAAGTTCTACCGTCACCGACCCTCGGTCCAGTCGTACGGCGGTTCGGTGTGGAGGAGATCCGCCGCAAAGTCACAATCGTCGAAGGCGACGTCAACGAAAGACTATGCGGCGTCCAGCCGGAACTGCTGGGGAAACTCGATGGGAAGGTCGACGTCGTCTTGAACCTGGCGGGACTTGTGGAATTCGATCCGCCCCTGACTGATTCACTCGTTCCCAATGTCTACGGCGTGCAAAATCTACTCGAGCTGGTGAAGCGGCTTGGAGCGAAGCTGATCCACATTTCAACCTGCTACGTCGCGGGTAAGAAGAACGGACGAATTCCCGAAGACACGCCGATCCTGGGCTACTACCCGAAGCGCCAAGGACCTGACGATCACCGTTTCAATGTAGCGGAAGAACTCCGGTGGTGTGAACAATTCGTCGAGGAGTGCAAATACTCTCTTCGCGATTCCGGCACGCGGGCCATTCGAGAGCGGTTGCAGACCGGTGGCATGGAACGCGCACAGTCGTGGGGCTGGATCAACACATATACGTACACGAAAAGCATGGGCGAACAGCTCATCGCCGGAACGCCCGGCCTGGACTTTGCCATTGTCCGGCCGGCGATCGTCGAATCATCCATGCGTTTTCCGTTTCCGGGCTGGAATGAAGGCCTGACCACGTCGGCGCCGTTGGTGCTCATGGGAGGGGAAGGCGTGAAAAGCTGGCCAGTGCGTCGGGATGGCCCGCTGGAAATCATTCCTGTGGATCTCGTTGCCATGGGCATTTTGATCGTCACCGCAGCAGTCCTGTGCGGAAAGAATAAACAGGTCTATCACCTTGCAACTGCCGATGAGAATCCGGTAGTGCTTCCGCGCCTGGTAGCCTTCCTTGGCATGAACTCCCGCTACAAGCACAAGCACAAGAAAACCGGAAACAAACTTGCGAATCTGTGGAAAGCCTATGTCGAAACCCAGGTGATTACGGTCGAGGCGCTGGAAGCGCGCCGTGATCGAATTCATCGCGGCCTGGACGTGATTCACGGCGCATTGAATTTCGCGAAAACCATATTGGGCAACGGCAGAGTCGGTCCTTACCTGAAAAGCCTGCGCACCACGCGGCGGCAAATTCGGCAGCAGGAGCAGACACTGGATAAGTTCCTTCCATTCATGATCCACAACAGCTTCGTTTTCGAAACAAGGAATATCCGAAAGGCGGTCGCGATGCTGACGAACAACGATCGTACCCGGATCGCCTGGGATCCGGAAACCATCGATTGGGCCGATTATTGGGTCAACATTCATACGAAGGGAATCGAAAAGTGGATACGGCCCGTGTTCGCCACCCAGCGTAAAACCGCCGGTGCATGAAACGATTTCTAGTCACCGGCGCCACCGGCTTTCTCGGCAGTCATCTCATCAATAGGCTTCTCGCCAGGCAGGACGTCACGACACGGATCCTGTGCCGAGGCGCGAATCGCTGGACGGACATCGACCGTGTCGAGATTGTTTACGGCGACATCCTCGACGTTGCTGTTGTCGAACGCGCATCTCGCGGAGTCGAAGGAATTTTCCATCTGGCTGGATTTGTCACGCGAGACCGCAGCCGATTCTCCGAACTTTTCGACACTCACATCCGCGGCACAAAGAACCTCTGCGACTCCGCGATTCGGAACGGGTCGCCTCGCGTCATTGTGACTTCGTCGTCAGGAACGATTGCGGCGAGCCGCGTCCCCGTTTTGCAGAATGAGGATTCGCCTTTCGCCAACGAAGTTGCCTCTCATTGGCCGTATTACCTCAGCAAAATTTATCAGGAGAAACTCGCGCTGGCGTTCCACGAAAATCAGGGCCTGCCTGTAATCATCGTCAGTCCAAGTCTGCTGCTCGGTCCCGGCGATGAACGGCTCTCCTCAACCGGCGATGTTCGCCTTTTCTTAAACCGGAAAATCGCGAATGTGCCGGCGGGTGGTCTGAACTTTGTCGATGTGCGCGATGCCGCCGCAGCACTGATTTCTGCGATGGAAACCGGTGTTTCCGGACGCCGCTACCTCGTCGGTGGCTACAACATGATGCTCAAGGAATTCTTCGGAATGCTCGAACGGCTCAGCGGTGTGAAGGCGCCGAAAATGGAGATGCCTGAAAGCTGGTCCCGAACCGGCGCCGCCATCCTGCGCAGGTTGTATAAGGTAGTAGGCCGCGAATATCCTCTTGATGATACGACAGTCGAAATGGCTTATCGCTTCTGGTACGTCGACAATTCCCGCGCGAGGAAAGAACTGGGCCTGAATCCTCGCCCTGCGGAGGAAACCCTTCGCGACACGATCGGGTATTTGCAGCAGCTTGGACAATGGTGAGCACAGACATGACGACCTCATGACCACAGTTGCGATTCTGAATCCCAAATCTGCAAGCGGAAAAACTGCGGAGACCTGGGCGAAGGTGCGTGCACACCTGCCAGAGCCGGTCGAGGCGCTGGAAACGAAAGCCCCGGGACATGGAATCGAGTTGACGGCAAACGCTATCAAGAATGGCGCTAGGACCATCATCGCGGTTGGCGGCGATGGGACCATCAACGAAGTCGTGAATGGATTCTTCGAGGATGAGCGGTTGATATCGAGCGAAGCAATACTTGGGATCATCCCACATGGAACCGGCTCGGACTTTCGACGGATTTTGAATTTGCCGCTGGACGAGAAGACCGCCGCGGCGGTCATTCACAGGGGACAGCCGCGCATGGTGGACATTATGAAAGTCCACTACACCAGGACAGATGGAACCAGCGCCGTTCGCTACTCGATCAACATTACGAGCTTTGGGATGGGCGGCGCGGTAGCTGCCAGGGCAAACCGGTCTTCGAAAGCGCTTGGCGGCCAGTTCGCCTTCCTGGCCGCTACACTTCAGACGGCGCTGACGTTCTCAGGAAATTCCGTCACGCTTCGGCTGGACGAATCCAAAAGAATTGAAGCGAAGATCACGAATGTCGCTGTAGGAAATGGCCAGTACCACGGCGCAGGTATGTGGGTGTGCCCGGGCGCTTCAATCGATGACGGCCTGCTGGATGTCACCGTTATTCGTTACTTGTCCTTGCTCGAGCTGGCGAGGAACTTGCCGGCGCTGTACAACGGTAGGATCTACTCGCATCCAAAAGTCCAATCACATCGTGTGAAGGTTGTGCACGCGGATTCCCGGGAACTCGCACTCATTGAGATTGACGGGGAGCCGCTTGGACGTCTGCCGATCGAGGTTTCTGTCCTGCCGAAGGCGATTCGTGTTTTGATCCCATGATCTCGCGGAGGTTGGGGGCATGCCTGAACACAACTATCGCCAGCATGACGTAGGCGAAGAATCCCGCCTCCAGTCCCCTTGCCGCAAGCACGACATTGGACATGACGAACATCGTCGTCAGTGAAGCAATGGCGCCTTCCTGGCTCCAGTGCAATTTGCTGCCAATGAAGCGGAGCAACCAGTAGAGCGGCAGGCAAACGATGGTGATGAGCGGCTCACGGCGGAGTAGCACACCCACCGTCGTGGCAACTCCCTTACCGCCGCAAAATCCCAGGAATGGGCTCCAGCAGTGCCCGATCACAGCCCCGATTCCGATGATCCACAAAGCCGCTGCGGAAGTTTCTCCACGTCCCAGCAACAGGAGCGCGACATAACCTTTGCCAATGTCCCCGAGCAAGGTCATTACCGCCCGCCACTTGCTCGCCACGCGGCTGACATTTCTAAAGCCGGGATTCTTCGAGCCGACTTTGGTGATATCGATTCCCGTTCCGAGCATCGCAATCTTCGCGAATGGAATGGAACCGATCAAGAAACTGGCAATGAATTTCCAGGTCAGATTCATTTCACTTTGTAACCGAAATTCCGCAGCAGCGCCTTGCGGGCAGCTTTGTCGGAATCCTGCTCGACGCCCTTTGGAGACGATCCGTCGATCACGCCCATGATGCCGCGGCCCTGCCCCGTTTCCGCCACCACAACTTCAAGCGGGTTTGCCGTAGCGCAGAAGATGCGGCAAACTTCCGGACACATTTTAAGAGAATTGAGCACATTGATCGGAAACGCGTCTCGGATCAGAATCGCAAACACGTGGCCGGCACCGATGTTCTGCGCAATGTCGACCGAGGATTTTGTCAGATCGCTATCGTTACCTTCATGCCGAATCAGGCAAGGACCAGACGCCTCCGTGAAGGCTAAACCGAATTTAATGTGCGGAGAAGATCCGGCGAGGATTTCATAGAGATCTTCGGCGGTCTTGATGAAATGCGTCTGACCGAGGATGATATTGGCGCCGTCAGGGATTTGCACTCGGACCGTTTTGAATTCCATATCTGCTTCGCATCATGGATCGACCACCCCGCCGTTCGCAAAAAAACGCGAACGGCACCCCTCCTAATCCAGGAGTGGATTTTTTTTCGCACCTCGCGAAATGTCCAAACTCCAGTCGGCGGTCGCAGACCGCCTCGACAGTGATAGAATTCCTACGATGATACGCTACTACACGGCAATGGGTCTTCAATTGCTCGGTCTTATTTTAACCGGAGAAGCGTTGTTGCTTTATTTTGGTCAGATGGGACCTTTGATGAGGACCGCCTCACTTGGGGCGGGGTTGTTTTGTGCAGGCTGGTTGATCCGGCCGCGCGAAAGCAGATAGGGAAAAAAGTGTCGCGTTATCGCTCGTCGTTTTCGGGCTTTGGTATTGGCGGGTGGACTCCCGCCGTCAAGACTTTAATTATCGTCTGCGTCGTCGCCTTCTTTCTGCAGATCTTCGACCGTATGACGGCCGGTCCTTCCTTCACCTATAAATTCGGACTCACGCCTTACAGTGTGACCCACAACTTTTACTTGTGGCAGCTCGTCACGTATATCTTCCTCCACGACACATCGAATCTCTTGCACATTCTGTTCAACATGCTGGGTCTTTGGATGTTTGGTTCCGAACTGGAGCGTGTGTGGGGAACGCGTCAGTTCACGAAGTTTTTCTTCATCTGCGGAATCGGCGCTGGCGTCCTCATGGTTCTCCTCTCACCCAATTCAACGGTGCCGACCATTGGCGCCTCGGGAGCGATTTACGGCGTCCTACTGGCGTTCGGGCTTCTGTTTCCGAATCGGATCATCATTTTTTATTTCTTTCCGATTCCCGCAAAGTGGTTCGTCGTGATCATGGGAGGACTCGCGTTCTTCTCCTCGCTTTCGTCCAGCGGCGGCGGCGTCGCTCATGTTGCACATCTTGGTGGAATGTTGTGCGGCCTCGTCTATCTTCGTGGCGGACGCCTCTTTTCCGGCCTCCGATACCGCTATAACAGCTGGCACCGGAATCGCCTCCGGCGGAGGTTCGATATCTACTATAACGAGCGACGGCGTGACGATGACGAGCCCAAATGGAGACGGTGGCGAAATTGAGACCCTCACCGGGCGCGCCAGAGGTGCGCCACTCTCTTCCAGGCGGAGAGGGAAGGTTCCGCTCGTATAACAAATGGCTCCAGGAAAAATTCGGCGAGCGCGTTTACAAAGTTATTGTTGACGCGGGCTTCACCTGCCCCAATCGGGACGGCACCGTTGCCGTCGGCGGATGCGCCTACTGCAATAACAATTCGTTTCGGCCACCTTCCGCAATCAAAACAGATCCCATCCGCGATCAGGTCCGCGAAGGCATCGAATACATCCGCAAGCGATTCGATGCGCATAAATTTATCATCTACTTCCAGCCTTTCACGAATACCTACGCCGAGACCGGGTATCTCCGCGAGCTCTACACAGACGCGGTCGAGCATCCCGAAGTGGTTGGGCTAGCCATTGGTACACGCCCGGATTGCGTTGATGAAGAAAAAATCCGAATGATCGATGAAATCGCGCAGCGAACCTTCGTATCGCTGGAATTCGGCGTCGAGTCCATCTACGACGACACGCTTCGGCGTGTGAACCGCGGCCATGACTATGCAACGTTTCTACGAGCAATGGAACTGACACGCCGGAGATCAATCCACATCGGCGCCCACTTGATCCTGGGCTTTCCCTGGGAAACGCGCGAACAGTGGCTCGCGATGGCCGACGAGATGTCGCGGGCGGGCGTCGACGCCCTCAAGATCCATCACCTTCACCTCGTTCGTGGAACAGCCCTGGCCGCGGAATACGCACGCCGGCCCTTCCGCGTCCTCGGCTACGAAGAATACCTGGATTTGCTTTGCGATTTCATCGAGCGGCTCGATCCAAGAATTGTGATTGAACGCATGTTTGGAGAAGCGCCACTCGCGCTGCTCGTCGCGCCGAACTGGAGGCGGACAAAGAACGATCTCGTGCGGGATATCCAGAGGCGATTCGAGGAGAGGGACGTGTGGCAAGGGTCAAAAAGGGGGAAATAGCCGGGTCGCGGCTTTTTTCCTTCAATTTACCCGCACGACGAACGGTTGAAAATCCTGCTTACGAAGCTGCGAAGCGAGTCGGTTTGCGGTCTGGATATCGGGTTTGCGGCCGATACGGACACGATAGACGGCTTTCTCTCCGGGTAGAATCTGGACCGTCACGTCCGGATACTTTCTCGCGAGCCGCTGTTTCAGCTCCTCGGCCGCTCGAGGATTCTCAAAAGCCCCGACTTGGACGGCATATACCGCCCGCGGCGATGCGGATGTCGGCAGGACTTCGGTAGCTTTCAGGACTTTGATCTTTACAGGCGCCGTACCGGTGCGTACCAGATCGATCTCACGCGCCGCGCGGAGAGAGAGGTCGATGACGCGGCCGTCAACAAAAGGTCCGCGATCATTGACCCTTACATCCACTTCGCGGCCGTTGGTCTTGTTCGTGACGCGAACAACCGTATTGAACGGCAGCGTGCGATGGGCTGCCGTCAATTCCCGATAGCTGTCGAAGATTTCCCCGCTTGCCGTACGCCGGCCATGGTACGGTTCGGCATAATACGACGCCAAGCCTTCCAACTCACTCGATGAAACTCGGGGCAGCTGAGGAGCTTGGACCTGGACCTTCTTATGCCCGCACGCATTGAGACACAGAAGAGCAAAAATGAATAACGATAACCGGCGCACGCGATTGTAATAGCACAAGGACGGGACGGCTACAATAGCCGCGAAGCGGCACAAGAACGGCCGCCAGTATGTCGCAACTGCTAAACTGCCGGGGCCCATTCCAGGCACCGCTGCGCGGCTCAATTTGGAGACTCCTGCTCCCGGAGAGACGGGATGTGCATGCTAGAATCAGTTCACGGTCATGGTCTTAGCTCTACTCACAACCTCACTGGTCTCCATGGTTTGCTTCATTGTCACGGTCGTCATGGGATTCATGATGGTGGGCCGCACGGGCCTGGGGCAGCATTTCCTGTTCGGATTTTTCACAACGTTTCTGGTAACGCTGGCTCAGAGTATGACGATGTTCTATTTCATTGGCACGGGAAGGCAGGTGAAAGACCTGGCTTCGAATCACCCAGCCGGCAGCGACTTCATTCAGCGTACAAAGAGGTTCAAAGCCGTCGTCTTTCCGCCCGCGATGTGGGCGATTCTGTTCACGATGGCAACCATGATCCTTGGAGGCGGCGTGGACACACATGTCATTCCGCCCTTCGTTCATACGGTTCTTGCGGCGGCATCGCTGTATTTCATCCTGATCGCATTCTGGAAAGAAGCGAAGTACATGATCGAGCACAACAAGCTCATGCTGGAACTCGATTGTCTTCTCAAAGCTACGCCGTCCTCTAGCGTCGGGCCTACTGGTGCTACGCCGGCTTCGCCGGCCTCCTTGATCGGGCCATCGGCCGGTCCCCCCACGCCGTCGTCTAGCGTCGGGCCCACCGGCCGGCCTACTGGTGGTACGCCGGCTTCGCCGGCCTCCTTGATCGGGCCATCGGCCGGTCCCCCCACGCAAGACGCATGAGCATCTTTTCCCGATTAACGCATCCGTCCCGGATCGTGTCTCCCGAGCTTGAGACAGCTGAGCAGGTCGAGGCGTTCATCGATTCGCGCGCGCTTGAATATCCCAGACGGCTTGAAGACGAGTTTGTCGAACGCGCGCTGGCTCTGGGCGTCGGAGGCGGCATGGTGCTCGATGTCGGGACGCGCGTCGGTCTCATCGCTCTGAAGATCCTGTGGCACAATGAGAACTTTTATGCGATCGGGATGGATCGCTCGGGCACCATGGTCGAACGGGCGCGTGAGACAGCCATCGCTTGGGGCCTGGGCGAGCGGGCTTTCTTCCAGGTCGGCGATGCGCGGCGAATGCGATTCAAGACGGCATACTTCGATCTCGTCATTTCCGATTCGACGCTTCATTGTTTTGATGATCCCGTTTCGATGCTCCGCGAAATCAGCCGCGTCTTGAAACCGAAGGGCGCGCTCCTCATTCGCGATCTCCAAAGGCCGAACCACCTCACAATGGCGAAACACATTGAAGAACATACTGCTCATTATGGCCGAGGTATGCGCCAACATGTCGAAGCGGCTCTGCGTGGAGCCTACACCCGTGTGGAGCTCGAAGACATCATCCGTGCGTCGGGATTGGAGGGTGTCCGTTTGGTGGAGCTGGACAGGCATTACATGGCCATTGAGCGAACCGGCGAGGGCGATCCGAACTCGTGGATCAAAGCACGGGAGCAATATCTCTAGTGGAGAAGATTCTCATTATTGGCGGAAATGCGGCAGGTTTGACTGCTGCATCCCGAGCCAGGCGACTGGATCCGCGGCTGAATATCACGGTGCTTGAAAAGAGTCCCTACATTTCCTATAGCACCTGTGGGATCCCTTATTACTTCGCCGGTATGACCACGGCCGACGAACTGGTGTCGTACACGCCGGAGTCCTTCGAGAGAGAACGCGGGATCAAAGTTCATAACCACACTTGCGTGAATGAAATCGTCCCTTCCCGCAAGCGCGTGTTCGCAACGCGCACGGACACGGGCGAGCATGCCGAATTTTCCTATGAGCGCCTGCTCATTGCGACTGGTGTCAAACCGAAGCTCCCCGATATCCCTGGCACGGACCTCCGGAACGTTTTCACGATCATCGATCTACAGGATGCAATCCGGATCAAGGAGGCACGCCAGCCTCAGGTTCTGCCGGGCATTGACCGGGACATGGCGCAAATCATCGAGTACGAAGTGCAGCGCTTTGGCGTCAGGCTTTCGGTCGGATCCCGAGTCCTGGCGCTGGTCGGAAGCGATGGACACGTTACCGGCGTCAAAGCAGCAAGCGGTTTGGGCATCGAGCCGGCTGATATGGTACTGCTCGACACTGGTGTTGTACCGAACGTGGACCTTGCGCGCGAAGCAGGCATTCAGACCGGCGTAACCGGCGCGATATCCGTCAATTCCCACATGGAAACGAACGTGCCAGGAATCTTTGCAGCAGGAAACTGTGCTGAGACCTATTGTTCTATTCGACAGCGGCCGATACTTCACTACATCGGAACTGTCGCCGCGAAGCAAGGGCGCATCGCCGGTGAGAACATAGCGGCGCGGCGAACCAAATTCCTGGGTGCGATCGGCACGACCGTGCTCAAGGTCTTTGATCTGGCAGTCGCTCGTACCGGCTTGAGCTCGGAGCAGGCGGCAGCCGACAGTATTCCCGTGGTTTCAGCGCGCATCGAGGCGCTCGACAGGGCGGCGTATTACCCTACCGCGCGCAAGATCTGGGTGAAGCTGATCGCCAATCGCGAGAGCCGTAGACTTGTTGGAGCTCAGGTTGTCGGCTACGGCGAGGCTTCCAAACGGATCGACGTCGCGGCTACGGCCATCACGGCCGGCATGAGAGTCGACGATCTGGCACAGGTCGATCTGGCCTATTCCCCGCCCTATGGCAATCTCTGGGACCCTCTGCTGGTCGCGGCTCAAGCAGTGTTGAGAAAAATGTCAATGTGGTAGAATGCCCGCCAGCTTTCGTAAGGAGCATTGACCAAAAATGAAGCTAAGTCTTCTCCGATTAATGGCTGCAATACTGGCGCTGGCTGCCCCCGCCATTGCCGAACGAGCGGAACTCTCAGGCGCAGGTCTCGAAAAAAGAGTGGATTTCTGGAAGAAGGTTTACACGCAGTATGGGGAAGATGACGTGATCATCCACGATCGCGTCCAGGTGAACCTGATCTACGATGTCGCAACAGAATCCGACGAGTCTTCAAGAATCGCCGCCGTCGAGAGAGCTCTGGACGAGATCCGGAATAACCTGGATACACCTGAAGACTTGAATCCCGCTGCGAAGCAGATTCGCGATGCGATCGCCGGCTACGGTCTCCCGGTCTCCGCATCCGTTCTGCAGGAACTGCGTGACAATGTTCACACGCAGCTTGGAATAAAGGAGCGTTTCCGTCGGGGGATCATCCGGTCCGGCCGGTATGTTGCCGGTTTCCAGGAAATCTTGACAAAACAAGGCTTACCGGAAGAACTCGCGCTTCTGCCCTTGGTCGAATCATCGTTTGAAAATCGATCGTTCTCCAAGGCAGGCGCGGCGGGAATCTGGCAATTCACTCGAAGCACCGGCCGGCTCTATCTTCGCGTCAACCGCAAGCTGGATGACCGGCTCGATCCTATGAAGTCCACTCAGGCTGCTGCACGTTTGCTTAACGACAACTACAAGGCGCTTGGGTCCTGGCCTCTGGCCATCACGGCCTATAACCACGGCCGCGCCGGCATGCTGCGGGCGCAGAATGAGGTTGGGTCCGAAATCACGTCCATCATCAACGAATACCGCGGACCGCTGTTCGGCTATGCTTCAATGAATTTCTATTCCGAGTTTCTGGCTGCTGTGGAGGTCTATCAAAATTACGAGCAGTACTTTGGACAATTGACGCTGGACAAGCCGTCCGTGAAACAGGCGGTTTTGACGTCCACCACCTCAAAGACGGCGACATCCGCCGCGCCAAGAAGAAAGGTGCAAACCGCCAAGACGTCCCCGGCCGATAAATACAGAGTGCGCAAGGGCGACACTCTTTGGGATATTGCACAGCGTTTTGGCACGAGCATCCGTGACTTGATGGAACGGAACAACCTGCAGAATTCGGCAATCCACGCCGGACAGATCCTTTTGGTAAAGTAAAAAGTTTAGCCGCGAATTGCGCGAATTACGCGAATGGATTTCCCGAGAACCCATTTCGCGTAATTCGCGTAATTCGGGCAATTCGCGACTAGAATTTCCCAACCAAATTGGGAGGAGCAGCACATGACAACCACACGGCGTCGTTTCCTCACGGGAGCCAGTATTGCTGCAGCAGGGATGCTAGTGGGACCTTCCGGTACGCTGATGGGCCAACAGAGTCCGGCGTCGGCTGGCCCGGCCGATCCTGGGTTAATTGAAGATCTGGTTGCCGCCTATCGGATTCTTGCTCAGGAAGGCATCATGGACGCATACGGGCACGTGAGCGCTCGGCATAATCGGGATGCCAATCGATTTTTCATGTCGCGTTCGTTGGCGCCCGCGCTCGTCACGGCAGATGACCTGATCGAGTACGATCTCGACAGCAATCCAGTGAACTTGAAGGGCCGCGCACAGTATTCCGAACGATTCATCCACTCCGAGATCTACAAGGCGCGGCCCGACGTGCGAGCGGTGGCACATAGCCACTCTCCCTCAATCGTGCCATTTGGCGTGAGTTCGGTCCCGATTCGCCCTGTGTACCACATGGCGGCGTTCATTGGTGATGGCTTGCCCATATTCGACATTCGTAAGGCCGTGGGAATGACCGACATGCTGGTGAGCAACGCCGTGCGCGGCCGTGCGCTGGCCCAGGCGCTTGGGAACAAAGTGGCGGTCCTCATGAGAGGACATGGCATGGCTGTCGTCGGGCCGGCCCTGCCCTACGCCGTAGGCAGGAGCATTTATCTGGAGCTGAACGCGAGAGTTCAGGCCCAGGCGATGGGTTTGGGCGGCGGCGTTACATACCTTGATCCCGAGGAGGCGCGCAAGGTGATGGAATCTGGCGAGAATCGCGGATATGAGCGCCCGTGGGAACTCTGGAAGATGAAGGCCTTGGGAAAATGAACACCCAGGAGATTCAAACCCTATTCACCTACAACGATTGGGCGAATCGTCGCATCCTCGCCGCGGTGCGTGGCCTGGAAGCGCAGGATTTCATCCGGGATCTTCGGACCAGCTATAGCTCCGTGCGAGGAACCCTTGTACACGTCCTATGGGCCGAATGGCTGTGGCTGCAGCGATGGCAGGGCGAGTCGCCCAAGCGGGTGTTTGTCACCGAAGAGTTCCCCGACGCGGCAGCCATCGAAGCAGCTTGGACAGCTCTCGCGCGTGACCAGCAAACCTTCGTCAACAACCTTACCGATGAACGTTTGAAGAACCGGATCTCCTACGAAAATCGTCGCGGCGAGCGTTGGGAATATCCACTCGTCCACATGATGCAGCATCTCGTGAATCATTCCACCTATCATCGGGGCCAAGTCGTGACACTTCTGAGACAGCTTGGCCACACGCCACCCGCGACGGATTTTCTGGTTTTTCTCGACGAAGCGGGATTCCCCTCCTGAAACAGGAAGGCAGGCCGCGCCATCAAGAAAATGCCACGAAACCACCATTGAAGGCGCAGCCACCCCTCCTTTGCAAGGAAGGGAATCCGTACTCACTTTCTCTCTCGCCGCGTAAAATCGGACAATGCATTCCGAGGACGGGAACAGAGACCATATTATTGTCGGCGTTATAGCCTCAGTAATCATCGTTAATGCGTTCCTGTTCTTTCTCTCTCGACGTCAGACCTTCGTGCACATCGACGCGATCGCGCACGTCAACAAAGCGCGCGGACTTTTCGACAATTTCACGCCGGGACTCCGCCAACTGGGTACGGTTTGGCTGCCGCTGCCGCACATCCTGATTGCGCCTTTAGCGGCGATCGATGTGCTGTGGAGGAACGGCGCAGCCGGAAGCTTGCTGAGCGTGATTTGTTACATCGGAACGAGCGTCTTGCTGTTTTTGATCGGTTACCGCTGGACGGGGGCGCGTGTCGTGGGTTGGATTGCGTTTCTTCTCTTCGGTTTGAATCCACGGTTGATCTACCTCTTCACAACTCCGATGACCGAACCTCTCATGGTGTTTTGCGCCGCCGGCCTTCTTTATTGCCTGATGCGTTGGGCCGAAGAAGGAAGCTGGACGGCATTCGGCATGGCCTCACTGATGACTTTTGCCGGAACGCTGACTCGATATGAAGGTTGGGCGATTGCGGCGGCCGCAGTCCTGCTGATTCCCATTCTGGCCCGAAGAAAACGAGTCGCGTCGTCAATTCTATTCGCCGGAGCCGCCGCGACGGGGCCGCTGCTGTGGATGGTGTTCAACATGGTCTACTTCGAGGATCCACTCATGTTCGCCTACGGCCTGGGCTCCGCTCAGGACTACGCCAACGGCAAAACATATCCGACTGCCGGCAAGTGGTTGGAATCGGTGGCGGCGTACTCGATCGACGTTGCATACTGCTTGAACCCGGCAGTGGTGTGGCTTGCGCTCGCGGGTTTCGTCCTCAGTCTGATTCTGCTCGAACGCTGGCGCTGGCGGCATACGTTGCTGTTGAGTTCGAGTGGGTTCGCGGTCTTTGCGTTCTACGTCTACAATCTGTATTCGAACGCGGTGCCCGTCCTGCTGCCGGGCATGCTGAAGCAGGACCGGCAATCCGTATTCAACGTCCGGTATGGCGCCGTCATGGCTGCCACAATTCCACTGTTTGCTGCATTATTTGTCTTTCTTGTCTTACGCCTGGTTGAGCACCACCGTCTGTTCAGCGTACTCCTGCTCGCTCCGCTCGTTTTGCCGGATCCGATTCCTCCGCCAAGCCGCGAATCGATCGACCAGCAATTCACCCGGAACCTCTTCTACACCGAGGCGATCCACAACCAAAGTTTCTGGATGCCTCCTTTTGTGGAGATCGCGCAGAAGTTGAAGTCGGATATGGAAGCCAGGCAGGACCAGAGCAGTTTGATTCTCACCAACACGCGCATCATTCATGTTGTCGTGTGGGCGGTCGATATTCCCATGCGTCGGTTCGTCCACGAAATGAACAAGGGATACTGGGAACGAAATTTTTCAGACATCGACCCCAAGATCCGATGGGTGATCACTGAAGAAGGTGACCAGCTTTGGCACGGGCAGGGAAAATTCCTTCAGCGCAATTTCTTTGAAGTCGCGAGCGCTACGACGCCCACGACGGGGACAGTGCACCTGTATCGGAGGCCGGATTAGTTACCCATTACGCCAGTTACGCCAACGTTCGTGTGATTGGCGTAATTCGCGGCTTAGAGGTTTTCGATTTCCACGGGTGCAATTTCATCCGCCCGCGTAAACCCGAAGATGCGGGAGTAGAAATACAATTCGGCTTCGATGGAGCGTTGGATGTTGGCTCCTTCACGGAAGCCGTGGCCCTCGGTTGGGAACGCGACGTAGGCAAAGGGCAGCTGTTTGGCGCGCAACGCCGCGATCATGATTTCGGCCTGCGACGGCGGCACGACCTTATCTTCCAGCCCCTGGAGGAGAATGACCGGGCAGGACAACCGATCCGAAAAGTGCACAGGGGACCGCTGGCGGTAAAGTTCTGCGGCCTCCGGATAGGGTCCTACCAGTCCCTCTTCATATCGCGATTCGAACTTGTGCGTGTCCTGGGCAAGCGCGGTCAAGTCCGCAACGCCGTAATAGCTGGCGCCGGCGGCGAAGACATTGTGGAACACCAGCGCGCACAGCGTGGTGTAGCCACCCGCGCTTCCGCCGCGAATAGCCATGCGTTGGCCGTCGACGTCGCCGCGCCTCTCGAGATATCGAGCCGCATTGACGCAGTCATCCACATCGACGATTCCCCACTGGCCCCTGAGCCGTTCCCGATACGCACGGCCGTAGCCCGCACTGCCGCCATAATTCACATCCACGACGGCAAAGCCTCGTGTGGTCCAGTACTGGACCGACAACCGAAGTGCGGAAGTCGTCGCGCTGGTCGGACCACCATGGCTGATGACCAGCAGCGGGGGGCGGTCGCCGGCAGGAGCAGCGAAGTCCTTGTTCTTTGGCGGGTAAAAAAGCGCAAACGCAGTAAGACCATTCGAAGTCGGGAACTCGATCGGCTCGGGTTCGGAAAGATATCCCGGATCGATCTGTGTCTGGAGACTGCGTCTCAGCACCCGAAACCGGCTGCTGCCGATGTCCAGCGCCGCCACCTCCTGAGCTTTCGATGGCGATGCCGCGGCAACAAACACGGTGTCTACGCCGTCGGATCGAATGCTTCCGAACGTCGTATATGGCGCCTCAAGCGTGTTGACCTTCCCGGAAACCGTATCGATAACGGCGAGATAATCGAGGCCGTTACTGCTATACACGCACGCAATTCGTCCATCTGACAGGAATGCGTAACGAGAATACCCAAAATTCCACTGAGGCAGGCCAATCTCAGCCTCGACCTGGAAAATTGGAACAATCCGGCCCCGCCCCTCCGCGTAAAGATTCCACCAGCCTGTGCGGTCCGAAACGAAGTGGAGCGTTCCATCCGAAGCCCAAGCCGGCTGAAAGATCGATTCGGCGGGACTACCAGCCACATGGCGAGCATGGGAAACGGCGCCACTCGGCGCCAGATCTCCTACCCATAATTCCGTGCCGTCCCACGGCATCTGTGGATGTTTCCAGCAGGTCCAGGCCAAGCGGCGGCCATCGGGGCTGATTCGGGGAAACGAGTAAAAATCGTAGCCCGACAGGATGACGTTTGCTTCGGCCGAGCCATCCGCCGGCACCGCGACTACCTCATTGATGGCTTCGCGGTCTTCTTCATGTCTTTCGCGGATACAAATGATCGTCTTTCCATCCGGCGTTACGCGGCCATCGGCGTATCGCAGGCTAGCCGGTGACGACGGGTCAGGCGTAATCGGCCGTGGCGCGTCTCCGGGATCCTGTCGATACAGACGCTGATCCCTGAAATTCGAGAAGAATAGGATGTCGTGGTGAACGAAGTATGCCCCGCCGCCATATTCGTGAGCACGGGTGCGCGCGTTGAAGCCCTGCGGAATGACATCGGCGGGTTTTCCGTCATTTCCATCTGCGGCACAGCGAACGACAACGACGCGGCCCGCCTCGTCGGGACGGCTCTCGAGCCAGTAGACGTGCCCATTGGAAAACTCCGGCTCACTGAAGGTAATGCCCGATGACGTCAACAGCGCGCTCGTGATCGGCGATGACCACGAACCGTAAGGAGCGGTGACCCGGATCATATCTCTAACGCTCTGGTTGCGGCACTGACGGTTTGGTCGATGTCCGATTCCGTATGCGCCGCGGAGATAAACACGGCCTCGAATTGCGACGACGGCAAATAAATACCTTGATCGATCATCGCGTGAAAGAACCGGCTGAACCGTTTGGTATCCGATGTTCTCGCCGATTGAAAATCGGTCACTTCACGATCGGTAAAGAAGAACGTAAGCATGGATCCTACTCGATTCACCCGGACCTGAATGCCAGCCTTCCCTGCAGCTTCGATTACACCTCGCTCGAGCCGGGCGCCAAGCGCTTCGAGCCTGTCGTAGGGACTGTCCTTTTGGAGCCGTTTCAACGTGGCCAAGCCGGCAGATACGGCCAGTGGATTGCCGGACAGCGTGCCGGCCTGATAAATGGGTCCAGCCGGAGCGATTCGATCCATGATTTCAGCGCGGCCGCCGTAAGCTCCGACGGGCAGCCCGCCTCCGATCACCTTGCCCATGGTTGTGAGGTCCGGCTGAACGCCGTAGCGCTGTTGCGCGCCACCGAGCGCAACCCGGAAGCCGGTCATCACCTCGTCAAAAATTAGAATGCTGCCGGACCGTTTGGTCAAATTGCGAAGCAACTCGAGGTATCCCGGGCGCGGTTCCACGCAACCCATATTGCCAGCGACGGGCTCGATGATCACACAGGCGATCTGGCTCCCACGCCGGTCGAACTCGGATTTCAACGCATTCGAGTCGTTAAAAGGAAGTACCGATGTCAGCTCAGCCAGGCTCGACGGCACGCCTGGACTATCGGGAAGCCCCAGCGTTGCAACACCCGAGCCAGCGCGTACCAGAAGACTGTCGCCGTGTCCGTGATAGCAGCCATCAAATTTGATAATCCGTTCGCGCCCCGTGAATCCGCGCGCCAGCCGAATGGCGCTCATCGTCGCTTCAGTTCCGGAGCTGACGAGCCGGACTTTTTCCACCGAGGGAAGAAGTTGGGTAATCAGTTCGGCGAGCTCGACTTCACGCTCTGTTGGCGCGCCGAAGGAAGTGCCGATCGCCAACACCTGATTTAGCGCTTCGATCACCTCGGGCGAACGATGCCCAAAAATCAGCGGTCCCCAGGAGCCCACATAATCGATGTACTCTTTACCATCGACATCCCAGATACGGGATCCATTTCCGCGCTGGATGAACAACGGTTTTCCACCGACGGCCTGAAATGCGCGTACGGGCGAGTTCACGCCTCCCGGAATCACGCGCTGTGCGCGATGGAAGAGATCTTCGGAACGATTCATGGATGACAATCCGCGTATTCCGTGCAATCCGCGGCTAGAGTATTTTCGCCAATTCCAGAGCGTAATACGTAATCAGGATATCCGCGCCGGCCCGCTTGATGGCTGTGGTCGCTTCGAGAATCATTCGTTCGCGCTCGATCCAACCTGCGCGAGCGGCGGCTTCGATCATGGCATACTCACCGCTGACCTGGTAAGCAGCGAGGGGCACATCAAACTGATCACGGGCTCTTGCAATGATATCGAGATAAGCAAGGGCTGGTTTGACCATGATAATGTCCGCGCCTTCTTCGATATCGAGCGCAATTTCCCGCAGAGCTTCGCGTGCATTCGGCGGGTCCATTTGATAACTACGCCGGTCGCCGAACTTTGGCGTAGAGCCTGCGGCTTCGCGAAACGGCCCGTAGAAGCCCGACGCATATTTGGCTGCGTAGGACATGAGCGGCGCATTCAAGAAACCTTCGGAGTCCAGAGCGCGCCGGATCGCCGCAACGCGTCCGTCCATCATGTCCGACGGCGCGACCATATCTGCGCCGGCCCGCACGTGACTGACGGCCGTGTCGGCAAGCAGCTTCAGGGTGGGATCATTCTGGACGTCATTATGTTTGATGACGCCGCAGTGACCGTGAACCGTGTATTCACACAAGCATACGTCGGTGATCAGAAGAAGGTCACGAACGTTCTCGCGTATTGCACGAAGCGCCTTCTGAACGATGCCATTCTCGTCGTAGGCGTCGGACGCCAAATCATCCTTCTCCTCGGGAATCCCAAATAGAAGAATTCCGGCAATGCCCGCCTGCTCCACCTCTCGGGCAACCTGGACGGCGTTGTCGATGGAAAGATTGTATTGGCCCGGCATCGATCCAACTTCGTTTCGCACCTTGTCGCCCGGACAAACAAAAATCGGATAGATCATGGATTCCGGTGACAACCTCGTCTCCCGGACCAAATTCCGCAAGCGCTCACTACGCCGGAGCCGGCGCATCCGATGTGTTGGAAAAGGCATAAAGGAAATTGCGGATTTCCGAAATCCGGAATCCGAAATCCTAAAAAAGTCTCTCCTGCCGCCTGAGCGTGCCGTAAGAGCCGACATTCTTCAGAGAAAACGCGAAGCGAAATCGGCTCTCTTTACGGGCGCCGATATTGAATTGACTAAGTTCGAAGCTCAGGCCGTAACAGTCCGTATTATAGCCAACCTGGGCGACCGACCCCTGGAAAAGTGAGTGCTCCACGTCATAGGAGAAGCTGAAAGCGGCGCTCAGCCCGGGTTTCAGCTGGTTGCCATAACCGAATGTTCCGCGGAGCTGGTTGTTGGGTATCTGGATAGCGCTGCGGCGTGTGAAGAAATAGGAAATACCTCCGAAGAATTGTCCTCGATTCACACCTCCGCTAACACCGGCGCTTCGAAAGAGATGGTCGCGTGTGTCGTAGTCGACCTGAAGGTCCGTAGAGGTCGAGGCGCTCGTCGACAGCCGCATCGTCGACACGATCGGCGAAAATCGCCGGACCCCGTCTGCGAAAGCGAATCCGGTAATATCAAGCACAGGCGCAAAGACATTTCGCCGGCCGGCAATGATCGCGCCACCGAATGTAGGATCGAAAAAATACTTTTGAGAAAGGCGCCAGGAAAAAAGTTCTCTCTTTGTGAAGAAGCGATTCGTAATCCCGTACTCCACTTCATTCGTGTTGGTGACGAGATCGACGTCATCGACCAGGATCGTTTTGCGAAACCGGTCGGCCCCGGTAAGATATCGATAGTCGATGCTGGGCTCGATCACATGTTTCCACCTGCCGAAGTCGCGTTCGACCTGAGGGCCCGCAAAGCTGGACGCGTACTCGAAAGAAAACCGATTGAGAGCATCGCTCACAACCTGAGCTTGAAGCGAATGCGTGTAGATCGTCTCCCGGAGCCCCAGCCTTTGGCTCCAATCAAAAGCGGTCGAGCGCAAAACAGGAAATTCGAAGGCAGGATGAAGATCGTAGCGCTCCACAAAAATCGGCGTCTTGATGGACTCATCACGCCTCGCGATACCCGCCAGGCCGGTGTCGAGACTCCAATAGAGCGGCAATGTGCCGAGGGGCTGCTCTGGCACAGAAGCTTCCAGTGCCGGAAATTTCCGCAGCGTGACCTCGGGCTGGTCGGTTCTTTTGAAAAAAATTCCAGTGCGGCCATAGAGCATGTTGACGCTCAGACCCGGATCGTTGCGTGTAAGAAAAGCCAGCGAGTGCTCCAGCGGGGAAGAAATAACATTGAAGCCTTCTTCGTAGACCTGACGGAACGGTAACGAACTGACGAGGTTCATGTCGGCCACGCCGCGAAAACCCCTGCCGAATTGGCCAAAAGTGAGAATGCGAAGGCTCTGGCCTCCGGCGTACAGTCTGTTGTTTTTGCAAAGGCTCGCGGCCAGGGGAATGCAGGCCTGTCCTGTTCGGTCTACGGCGAACAGCCAATTGAGGTCGATGTTCGAGTTGGCGTCGGGAATGGCCCGCACGCGTACCGCTCCGGCTGGACCCCGCTTTGTGAAATACTCGCCTGTGAACGTCGCGTCGGCGCTGCGATTGATCGCCCAAAAGAACTCCTCGCGAAGGCTGCGGCCCTTTGCTGTCGAACTCGAAGTCGATGGAATGAGAAATCCCGTGGAGCGCGCTCTGTCTGACGTTGGAACCATCACGTACGGCAGGTAGAAAAGCGGAACACTTTCCAATCTGAATATCGAATTCCGCGCCGTCACTTGCTTGTTCGTATCAAGGACGGCTCGAGCCAGCGCCAATGTCCAGCCGGGCCGCGGCCCGTCGCATGTCGTGATGGTTGCGTTCTTCAGGTAATAGCGTCCATCCTCGGATCTCTGGGCCTCGGCGGCGGTAATGAAGAGTCCCGGTCCAAGTTCGCCTTTCGCATTCGTGAGAATACTGGCCTTGGTCTCAACGTTGAGCGTGATGTGGTCGGCTTCGAGGTGTTCCTCGCCTCGCACGAAGCGAACATGGTCGCCCGCGGTGAGCTCTTTTGTTGCCTCGTCGTAAGTGATGATGCCGGCCTCGACACGCATGTCCTGATATGTAGCGAGAACATTGCCGGTATAGCGGAAAATGTTCTTGTCCCGCTCCTGCTTGTCGGCTGTAATCTCAACCTGGCCCTGTTCTGACCCCGCAAACAGGAGAATGGCAATGAAGAATTGGATCATGTTCGTGAACAGCCCTTCTGCTACGGGCGCGTGCTTTAGCCCGCGCCCCAGTAAGAGGGATTTGAGTATGCCACGCCGGAAAAATCGGAGCTAGAATTCGAAAAATATGGACCAAGGAACAAAACGAACAGTCATCTCCATACAGAAGCACCAACCGGAATTCGATTTTGACGAAGCGGAACAGTCGCCATCTTTTACATTCCCGGAATATCAGGGCAAACTGCTTCTGCCGAGAATCATGGCTGGTCTTACAGACTTCGGCATCGCGGCACTCGTCTATTGCATCTTCATCATCACCACGTATCTGCAGATGCCGGACACTTTTTCGCCCGACCGGCGTGTTCTCGGAATATACGGCGCTGGTTTCTTCATCCTGTTGGCGATTTACTTTTTCCTCTTCATGCTCAGCTCCAGCCAGACGCCCGGGATGAAACACCGGCGGCTCACGGTTGTTACAAGGGAAGGTTCTCCGTTGGATCCGCGTCAGGCGTGTATGCGCGGGTTCGGGTATCTGATATCCATCCTGCCAGTGATGCTGGGGCTAGTATGGGCGCTGCTTGATCCCGAACACCTAACCTGGGCCGATAAAGTTTCGGGGACCTACGTAAAGAAGATCTAAATCGGCCTTAGAATAAGGGCATGGAAAATTTCGCGCTAATCGCGATGGTGGAGAATCTCCGCCCGGCAATGATGGATTTTGTCGTCCGGCGTGTGATTCAACATCACCCGAACGGATTCATCTTTCAGACCCGATCCGCAAGGATGCCCGCATTAAAAATTGTGGTCGAGCCGCAGAATCCCGCCCTGTATCCGTCTGAAGCGCGGACGCCCGTGGAAACCTCGGGCATCGATTTTCAGATGGTGCTTCGCAAGCACCTGACGTCCGCGGAACTGGTAAGCATCTTCAAGCCGCTTTCGGAGCGAATCGTCGAATTTGTTTTCAAGACAGCCGTACCGACGAAAGAACTGGAGACGATGTCGTTGGTCGTGGAATTGTTGCCCAATGCGCCGAATATCATCCTGCTGGACGCCGAGCGGCGTGTGCTCTCCTCGTTTCTGCCGATCACCCCTCAGCACGGCATCCGCGAATATGAAACGTATTCGTATCCGAAGGCCGGAGACAAGCTGGACCTGCAGCGAGTTATGGACACAGACGCTCTCGACCTGGATGACCTTCGAGCTCAGTCTAATCCGCAGTCCTGGCTGATCTCACGGATTGCGGGCCTTGGTCCGGTATTCGCGGGCGAGATCGTGCATCGCCAAAGAAAGAGCAACCATCCGATGACCGAAGAAATTCGCTCACTCGTCCAACAGGTGCGCGGATCGTCACGCGCGGGATGGCTCTATACGGATCTGCCACTGGGTCATATTCTGGAACAGAACGATTTGAAGCGCTTGAACAAGGCGATCCTGAGCCCAATCGAATTGGAATCGCTGGAACGCACACACAGTTCGCGCGTGTTCCCGAACATTATCGAAGCGGCCAAATTTCATTTTGATGAACTGGAACGGCGAACCCTCCTGGAACACTCGAAAACGCCCATTTTGCGAGATTTTCGTGATGCCGGAAAACGGTTGGCGGGTCGAGAGAAACGTCTTTTGCGAGAGCAGAAGAAATATGAAAACGCCGAAGGGCTGCAGAAAACCGCACAGATGTTGACTTCCAGTGGAATGAAGATGGATCAGCATTATGAATCCGTGACCGTAACGGATTATTTCCGGGAGGAGCCCGCGCCGGTCGATGTGCCATTGGATTCGACAATTACTTTGAGGGAGAACATCGATAAGATGTTCAGGCGATATCAAAAGGCCGGGCGAGGAAAGGAAATCGTTGCGCAACAGATGGCCCAAACCAGGAATCGGAGAGCGTTGCTGGAGGAACAGGCCAGAAGGTTACACGCGATCAAAGATTGGGATACGTGGCTGGCAATTGCGAGTAAGCTGCCGCAGGCCCGGAATCTAAACCCGTCCTTCGGCCACCCTCCCCCAGAGGAAGAAGGCGCACATCCTAAGCGTTTTCGTTTAATCAAGATTGAGAACCGGGAAGTGCTCATTGGCCGAAGCGGGCGCGACAACGACGAATTGACCTTCAGTGTGGCCGAGCCAGAAGACTTGTGGTTTCACGTGGCCGAGTACAGTGGGTCGCATGTCGTCGTGCGGAATCCGGGAAAAGAGAAGGAGTTGGATGAGTCCGTCCTCGTAAAGGCCGCGCAGCTGGCAGCTTATTTTTCGCAGGCTAGAAATTCATCGAAGGTTGAAGTGCACTATACCAAGCGAAAACACGTCACGAAACCGCGGCGCGCCAAGGCGGGTTTGGTACGACTACTGGAGTTCAAATCGATTAAAGTAGAGCCGAAGAACTGGCTACAGGAAAGTTAGCCGCGAATTACGCGAATGACGCCAATGAATTTGCGTCATTCGCGCAATTGGCGGCAGTTGAGCGAAGCAGGACGGCCCAATGTTACAATCACGGTGGACCGCCTCAATGAAGAAGCTTTAGGCCGTCAGATCATGTTCTCGCAGTACTTCGCAGCATACGCCGGCGAGTTTTACGATATCGACGCCTTCGATCAACGGGCGTAGAATATGGTAAAAAGCTGACATTCGCCATGATGGGACGTCCGGGGTTCTCCGGCTACAACCACAAGATTGAGGAAATACGGCAGCGGGGCCGCGCAGTTATTCGATGAAGCTTCCCACTCGAGTCTCTTTCTTGTTCTTTATTGGTATCTTTGCTGCAGGGTCGACGGCGCTCGGCTATTACTATTACTTCGTCTACAGCCCGCCACTGAAGGCCGCCGCGCACTTCATGGATGCGATGGAGGCGAAGGACGAACAGGCCTTGCGCTCGGATGTCATCGTGAGCAGCGACATCGACGATGGGAACCTCCGCGAACCGGAAGACCGGGACTTACGAGCGCTCTTGTCCGAGCATTTCCAGCGTGGTCGAATCCTGGATCAACGGAAGCGGGAGGGGAAGACCCGAGATTACTACTATCTGGTTTATCGTGAGCCGGATGGGCGGGTCTTTGCACTCGTCGCAACCGAGATCGATGGCCGGTTTCGTGTGGTCATTCCTGAAGTTCCAATGAGTCGAAGGCACCGTTATCTCTGGGATTACACATGGACGAACTAGGAAGCATCCGATATACTGACTCCGGCGTTTGCCATTCAGGAGGATTGAAATGTTTAGGCTAGGACTCCCGGAACTTGCTGTTGTTCTTCTTATTGTCTTCTTCTTATTTGGAGCAAAGCGTTTGCCCGAGATGGGAAAAGGTATCGGCGAAGGTATCAGGAATTTCAAGAAATCGATAAAAGGGGGCGACGACAGCGGCGAAAAAGAAAAACACGCCTGACGTCACAAGATCAATCGATCGTCTCCTACTCTCCTTGTCACGCGCTGCCGATCTAAATATTCGAGCAGCGGGATCGCATACTTTCTAGACACACCGGCCAGGTCCTTAAACTCACTGACACCGAGCTTTGGTTTCTTGGACTTGAGCGTCTTGATGTCGCTAACTAATTTCTCCACGGCTGCTCGTTCCACGAACATGTCTTCCGTGATTTTGATCAGGACATTTTCCTTGACCATGAGTTGAATGATCTTTCGCGCCGTATTCCGATCGAGTTTGAGGCTATCGATCATTTCGTCGGGCGCGGGCGCCTGCAGCCCGAGCGAGCGAAACCGGTCGGCGAGCTGCACTCGCATGCGCTCTTCGTCCGCTTTCAGCGTCACTTTGCGGCCGAACTCGTAAATGATGTCCTGGGAGAGGGCAATTGTTTTCTCTGAGGCAAGTTTGTCGAGAACCGCCTGAAAGAAGAGATTCGAAGCATCGCTGAACACGCGGGCCTTTAGCTCTTCCCGCCCAATTCCTTGAACCAGGGGATTAGCCTGATGGAATTCCCGGATGGCCTTGGCCGTAGAATCGGCCGCATTTTTGAGGGCGCCGGCTGAAACCGCAACGAAAGGATTTTCCCCAAGCACACGGATGCGGCCAGTTTTAGCCAGTCCGGTGCATCGTTCGCGCGCGAGAGCGGGTGCAAGACCTAGCCGCGCAACCACCTGCAAGAGCTCCGTTGTTTGCAACCCGGCTTCTTCGACGACCGCCATAAGCCGGTCGTCGATGGCGCCCTCCTTCAAGACTCTCAGTTTTTCAACGATCGTCCTATCCGTTCGCCGGTGTTTCAACGGCATCGCGTCGAGGATTTCGCCGCCACCGATGGTGATCATCGGAGAGTATTGCCGGATGATGAAGCGATCATCCGGAAGCGCGAAAGTCGGCCGCTCGAGCCGGATTTGCGCAAATGCGGATTCTCCGGGCTCCAGACGTTCCTGTCCAAGGAGAACCGCATAGCCCATCAGCTCCGCCGTTCCGATATGGAATCGAATCCTCTTGCGCGTTTCTATAGCATTCGGCGCAGACAGGAGCAATTCGAGATGGCAGTCGAACATGGAGGTCGGCTTGAACACGCCCGGAACGGTGAGGACCATGCCGCGCTCGATATCGGACACTTCAACGCCCAGCAGGTTGAGCGCTGTACGTTGTCCGGCGCGCGCTACATTCGAAGCGCGGCCATGAACTTGAATGCCCCGGACCCGAGTGGTTCGTTGTTGCGGAAAAATTTCGACCTCTTCCTCCTTACGGACTTGCCCGGCAATGAGTGTACCGGTAATGACGGTTCCGAAACCTTTCATTGTGAAACACCGATCGATGGGGAGCCGGAAAATCCGGGTTGCGTCCTTCGGCTCGATCTTTCTTGAGAACTCCCGAAGCGTATCGATGAGTTGTGGAATGCCTTCACTCGTAAGGGAACTTACGCGCAGGATCGGCGAGCGCTCGAGGAACGACCCCTTGAGAAATTCGCGCACTTCAATCTCGGCCAGGTCCGCAATGTCTCGTTCGACATTGTCGATTTTGGTGAGGACGGTGAGTCCGTGCTTGATGTGCAGAAGCGAACAGATATCGAGGTGCTCGCGAGTTTGGGGCATCACGGATTCATCAGCCGCGATGACAAGCATGACCATGTCGATTCCGCCCACGCCGGCCAGCATGTTCTTGATGAATCGCTCGTGGCCAGGAACGTCGATGAAGCCGATGGTCGTATCCGCATCGAGAACAAGATTGGCAAATCCGATATCGATTGTGATTCCGCGGTCCTTCTCTTCCTTCAGGCGGTCGGCGTCGATGCCGGTGAGCGCCTTGACGAGCGCGGTCTTGCCGTGATCGATATGTCCAGCAGTTCCTACGATAATGTGCGGCATAACAACTCATGCACGAGCGGCAGAGGCAGCCCCATTACGTTGAAGTAATTCCCTTCAATTTTCGGAATATAAATTCCAGCATAACCCTGAATGGCGTAAGCCCCAGCCTTGTCGAGAACATTTTCACGGCGGATGTAGTCGAGAATCTGCACTTCATGGAGCGGGTTGAACCAAACGCGCGTGCGATCCATCCCTTCCAGGGTTTCCTGTTTCAGTTGGTTCACCACGCACACCGCCGTGTAGACCCAATGATCGCGGCCGGACAGTTTTCTCAGCATGCGAACGGCATCTTGCTCGTCAGCCGGCTTGCCGAGAATCTCGCCATCCAGAGTGACCACAGTGTCGGCCGACAAAATCACCGAGTGCGAAACTCTCGAAGCCACTTCCACTCCCTTCTCCCGGGCCAGCCTGACGACGAATTCCTCGGGTTTTTCCTCTGCCGCGGGAGCCTCGCCGATAGATGACGGCACGACCGAAAAAGGAATGCCGAGAATCGACAGCAATTCCTTCCGGCGGGGTGATTGTGAGGCTAATACCAGGTTAACCATTCAGTCACTTATTGGTTTCACTTCCTCATCGGCCTCATGGTACGCGGGTCGTAGGCCCAATGGAATTCGAGTTCGTAAGCCAGCGAGCGGGCCAGGCCATCGAGGTCGGGAAACAACGTCGCCTGCGTGACATTCATCCGATAAAGTTCGCGCATGCCCTTATCGCGAATCTTGCCGACCGGCACGATGAATTTGATCAGCGTATTCCTGGGACTCGGGTACTCTTTCAGGATCGCTTCAATCGATTTATCCAGAATTCCCGGTACCAAGAACGTCCCAGACTGCGCAATCAGCCGTCGATTCATCGCATAAGGCTCGCCCATCCATACGAACGATCGCGATGCGGAAAGAAAGTGCTTCCGGAAACTTCCCGGTTTTTCGAGATCCAACCGGTTTTCTTTCTCGATCTCAACAGGATTGCACGCCCAAATTACACCCTCTTCGGTCGAGTTATGCAGCGCGAAGAACGCCGCAACATAGGGAGACCATGTGAAGTCCAGGAGCCGTGTCGGTGCGCCATGATCCTGCATGAGGGCGAGCCACTGGAAATCGTCGTCGCGTTCAGGTACATGATCGAGAAAATGGATGGCTTTGCGTTTGAAGATTCGGAGGATGCGCTCCTCCTGGCCCGGCCAGGCTCGCGGGTCGACGCGAAACGTCATCAAATATCGCGAAAGAGCGCTGAACAATGGTGCCGACGCGTCGCGCTGGCCGCGAAACGCCCAGTTCTGATACGGCGAATCGCTGATGATGGAGAGATACTGTTCCCATGATTCAAGCCGGACGACGCTGTAGCTCTTCGATCTTGCCACGACCCAATTCCCCTGTTGGCGAATGCGCAGGTTTCCGCCTAGAACCATTATCCATACTCAGGACCTCTAGCTCGAACCTTGAAAACCTTTTCGTTCCATGGCGCCCCAACCTTGCTTCCGGCGAACACCATCGATGAGTCCCTCGACGCGCCAGAACGTCAGGAGCTGGCGAAAACCAAAATTTTCGGCAAAGGCTGCCCAGAAGAGCCGGAAGACATCCTGCAACGATGGATATCGCCGGAGCGTGAATTCTTCCAGGAGCACAGCGCTCATCGAGAGAAGAATTCCGAACAACACCGAGACTACAAAGAAAAGAAGCGCGCTCTGCCAGGAGACGACCCCGATCGCCAGACCGGCGATCGTGAGAGGGTAGCCCAGCAGTTCCACGAACGATATCGGTCTCCTGTTGACGTGCGGTGAGCAAAACAACAGGAATGCTTTTCGTCTTCTGGTCGTTTTTCAGGGCAGAGAGCACTTCGAAACCATCGAGCTGGGGCATGTTGACATCGAGAACGACAAGATCCGGCCTGGACCCGGCCACGGCTTTTATAACGTCGCCTCCGTTGGACACGGCTTCGCAGTCCATGCTGTAGTCTGCTAGTGCGGCTTGTACAACTGCGCGCCACCCTCCGGCCCTGCAAAGATCTTCTTCATTGGGCCGATCGCAGTGGAATCTACAACGACCATCCAGGGCTCCCGCGACTTCACAGCCTGCGAAAAAGCGCTTCGAAATTCATCGGCCGATCTCACACGCTCCGAGTTGAAGCCGAAGGCACGTGCTAAAGCCACATAGTCGGGACTTTGCAGATCAACCGCAAAGGTTTTCCCATCGAAGTGTGCGTTCTGAATGTTTCGCAGGACACCGTATCCTTGATCGTCAAAAAGGATCACGACGATGGGCGCGTTCTCCTGACGTGCGGCGGCCAATTCTCCGATATTCACGAGCAAACCGCCATCGCCGGCAAGCAGCACGACTGTTTTTGTTGGGGCGGCAATCTGAGCACCGATGGCCATCGGCAAACCCTGGCCGATCCCGCCGGCGGAGGCATGCAGCGTGGTGCGCGGATACCGGCGCACGATGAGACGGCTGCCCCAGGTTGTAGCCGGCACTGTCACGTCACGAACCAGGATCGCATCCTCTGGAATGAATTTCTGGATCGCATCAAGAATGTCCTGGTACGGACCCAACGTCTCGTGAACCTCTTTTCGCAATACCCGCTGAAGCTCAGCCACCTCTTCGCGGTAGTCGAGTTTTGGCCGGGGATTTTGAACACAAAGGAGTCTCACAATGGCTGCGAGTGTCGTCTTCGCATCGCCGACAATCCCGATCGAATGCGAAAAATTGCGATTGATGGCCTCGGGGTCCACATCGATTCCAATGTGTTCTGCCGGCGTCTTCAGGCTCCAGTTCGACGTCTCATTACCTCGGAATCGCACACCGGCGCTGATCAGAAGGTCGGCCTTGCCGACAAATTCCTTCACAGCCGGGAATGTGGCGAAGTGCCCAATGCAACGAGAATCTGTTTCCGGAACAATGCCGCGAGCCGACTGCGTTGTGATGACGGCTGCGTCGAGCAATTCCATAAGTTGAATCACTTCATTGCTGGAATTCGAAAACATCGAGCCGCTGCCTGCCCAAATGACTGGTCTTCTGGCGAGAAGCATTCTTTCGACGGCGGGAGCGAGATCCGTGTCGGAAGGGAGCCGAGAGTCCCGCGGCGAGCTAATGAGTGCGGGCACCGCAATGAGACTTGCCTGAAAATCGATCGGCACTTCGACACTGACAGGACCGGCCGGCGGACTCATCGCCTCCAGAATTGCTCGCCGAAATGCGGCCGGCGCCTGCTCTGGGCGGCGCAGGCGGTAGGCCTGCTTACTGATACTCTTCAACATGCCTAGCTGATCTTTGCATTGCCTGCGCCTGTCCCCGTGCTTGTGAGCGCGACGCCCAGTTTGCCGGAAATTCGCGAATACGCATCGGCCATATTGACAACCGCACCTTCATGCCGGCCCGTAACCACTCGAAAACCCCCGTGGCGTTGAAGGGCATCGTAGAACGGAATATTGTGAATACTGATGATTCCGAAAATTGTGTCGACGCCGATTCCTTCGAGTTCCTTTAGGAGTGCGTCAGCTACCGTGATCTTGTTTGCCATTTCCAACCTGGTTCAGTGAACGCGGGCTGAAGCCCGCGACTACGTTAGGCCTCTACGTGATCCTTCTATGTAGTCGCGAGCTTTAGCCCGCGTTCAATTGCAGAAGAAAATCACGGACAACCGTATTGAATCTCTCGGGCTGCTCCGCATAACACAGGTGCCCGGCATTCGGGATCACCTCGAGCCGCGCGCCAGCAGGCACTTCATCCCACAACGGCGTTATCTCATCCTCGGCGCCCCAGATCAACAGCGTTGGGACACGAAGATCGCCGAGTACCGAGCGCGTGTCCGCCTCAGCCAGCGCCCTTGCTGCGAACTCGTATCCGAGCGGCCGAACTTCAGACATGATCGATATCCCTTCGCGGACCACAGCTTCAGGTGCCGAGGCGGTGAAGAGCTTAGGCGCGCGCCCGGCGGCAAGTTGAGCCGGCGTCATCGTGCGAATCATCCGGAGCCGTTCTTCCAGGTTGCTGCCGGATCCAAGGTATTTCGTATCCGCGAGTATCAAAGCCCGAACATAAGACGCGTGGGCGCGATAGAACTCTTGCGCAATCATTGCACCAGTGGAGTGACCGAGCAGGAATAGACGCGTCAGGCCAAGCCCATCCAGGAATCCTCGCAGACGATCGGCATAGAAAACCATGGAAGGCTTTCCAACTGGATCCGATGACTGACCGTACCCGGGCGCATCCCAGGCAATGACTTTGAATTCATTGGATAGTGCGGCAAGCTGCCGCCGCCAGGATCGTGAATTCGATCCGATGCCGTGAAGCAACACGAGCGGAAAGCCTTCGCCTGCGATTTCGTAATGAATGGCTGCGCCGTCTACTGTGGCGCGCGGCACGCAATCTTCTCCCGAAGCAGTTTTCGGAGCTCCGTGACGCCCCGGTCCGAATTGGAAAGATGTTCTGCAATGCGACACTGCGCGCCACGCTGGGATTCGAGGATGCGTCGATCCTCGTCGATCACCTTGGAGTGCTGCCTTTCCCAGAAGGTCTTGTACAGAAAACGCCAGTACGCGCGCTTCCAGCCACTCAGGTTACGATAACGCAGGAAGTAAACGAGCGAACGATCCTCATCGATCGGAGTGGCGAAGCAAAGTATTCGGAGGATGCCCTTCGGACCGAAAGGCAGCGGAATATCGAGCCGCACCCACATCGAATCCCGGCAATAAAATTCCGCCCAATCGAAGTTGACGCCACGCTGACCCTCACGTTCGACCAAAAAGCCGTCTGGATGGCGCGTCGTGCGCATCTCGTCTTCAAGCGTACCGCGCGACAATGTCAGGGACTGTCCGTGAAGAAACGGCCCATGCATCGGATCGGCCAGATTCTCCAGGATGAGCATCCAGCTGGCTTTCCACTCGGCTTCACAAATAAAACCGCTGTATGCCGGATCCTCCAGTTCTTCGGGAATCACGAGCGGCGGAGCGGCGGCGCTTCGATCTTCGGCAAAAAACACCCAGACCAGGCCTGCGCGCTCCTGCGTTTCAAAGGATTCGAGTCGAAGCCGTGGAGCAAGCTTCACTTGAGCGGTGTGGCTGGTGGGAATGGCAATGCATTGACCTGATGAGTCGTAGCACCAGCCGTGATACGCGCATCGCAACATATCGTTCAAAATCCGCCCAAGACTAAGCTTGGCCCCGCGATGCAGACAACGGTCATCATGTGTGTGAACCTTCCCGCGGGAATCGCGCCACACCACGATATCGCTCCCGAGTCGACGCAGCCCGAGCGGCCGGTCCTTCACATGCGCCGACTGACAAATCGGATACCACATGTTTCGGAGCCCCAGCTTCAGTTCCGACTCGAATTCGATTGCGTTGGGTGATTTCATCTCGGTGCGTCACGTTTTTTCGGCCGCG
The DNA here is from genome assembly GCA_003222815.1 of Acidobacteriota bacterium. Taxonomy (GTDB): domain Bacteria; phylum Acidobacteriota; class Terriglobia; order 20CM-2-55-15; family 20CM-2-55-15; genus 20CM-2-55-15. Next base: position 32,389 of record QHXC01000421.1, read on the forward strand.
GATTGCGCGGATGACGCGGATGGGCCGCAGGAAGCAAGGTGCCGTTACAAATTGCCTCCGGCTCTGCGGCCCATCCGCGTCATCCGCGCAATCCGCGGCTCAGATTTCTCAATGGAACACCAGCCCTCCATTGGCCACAATCAATTGCCCCGTAATAAATGATGCCTCATCCGAGAGCAGGAACGAAACAAGACCGGCGATATCCTCAGGAGATCCTTCTCTTTGGATCGCCCGGTTTTGGATATTCCATTCGCGCTTGACCTGAGGAACACCGGCCGTCGCTTCGTTGTTAAGAAGACCCGGCGCAATACAGTTGACGCGGATACCATCCGGACCAAGTTCGCGCGCCATGGCCCGGGTAAACGCTTCGACGGCCCCCTTGGAAGTGACGTAATGCAACAATCTGGGGCTTCCCCAGTGTGCAGTGTCGGAGCTCACAGTGACGATACTTCCCTTCTTCAGCTTCTGCATATGGGGCGCAACTGCGCGGCAGGTGAGCCAAGTCCCCCGGACATTGACTTCCATGATTCGGTCCCATTGAGGAACGGTGATCTCGTCATAAGTCTGGCCGCCGACGGAGTTGGCCAGGCCCGCATTGGTTACCAACCCATCGATCTGTCCCCATTTCTCGAGGACACGGGCGGCCATGAACTCTGTGCCTTCCTTTGAAGCAACGTCGGTTTCAATGAAGATCGCATTGGCACTGTTGTTGCGGAGGTCTTCAGCCACCGCGGCCCCGGCCCGTGCATCGATTTCGCAAATAGCAATGCGGGCGCCCTCTGAGGCGAGCCGCTGCGCATACGCTCGCCCCAGACCGCGTCCAGCGCCTGTGACGACGATGACCTTATCCTGATGCCTCTTCATGTGGAGGATCGCGCCTCGGTCAGCGGACTGCCCTCGGGATAGGAAGGCAACTCCGGTTTTTGCGCGCCGAGTAACGTGAGAAATGCCACATCTTGGCCGCCATCATTGCGGACACCACGCCAAATTCCGGCCGGAATCCAGATCAGATCCCGAGGACCGAGCGTTCGCTCCACCTCACGTTCGCCATCCGACCAAATGCATGTGAGCGTCCCTTCGAGCACGAAGAAGAGCTCTTCCACGTCCGAATGCAGGTGGAGCGGACCTTCGTTGCCCGGAGGAATGACCATCGTGCTGAGTGTAAAGTGTCCGGCCTTAATGATATTGGGATCATCCCGAGAACGTCCCAGTCGAGTTGTCTGTCCTTCAAACGGACAACGTATTTGTCGATTGCGTCGATTCCGGGTATTTGCATATGTGCCTACCGCACCCATCCATTATCGGGCTCTCCCGTCATCGCCCGGCGCAACTCCGGAGTTGGCGGCGCCGCGACACCCCATCGATCCATCGATTCCGGGCCTCGCGGCCAAACCTTGGGCTGGTGCTTCGCGTCATCCGTGACGTAGTCAATATCGCTCGTGTACTCGGTGATATATCCAACCGGATCTTCGTAGTAGCAGAAAATATTATTGCCCGGGCCGTGGCGTCCCGGACCCCATACGGGTTGGAAGCCATGCTTTCGCAGATTCGAAATCCCCATCATGATTTGATCAATCCCAGAGACAAGGTACGCCACGTGATTCACCGACGCATGCGGCGCAACGTTGAATGAAATGTTGTGATGTTTGGAATCCGTCCGCAAGAACACCATTTGCTGGCCGCTCCAGTCGGATATTCGAAAACCCAGCACCCTGGTGTAGAACTTCGTGATGCGATCGATGTCCGGCGTGTTGAGAACGATATGGCACACGGACCGTGGCGAAACGTTCTTAGGATGCGGTTCGTTGTGGTGGCCGGAGACACCAGAAGAAAGCTCGATACACCGACCGTCCAGATCGAGGAAACGCAATCCATAACCGCCGCCCGGCTCATTGAGCGAATGTGGCTCCTCGATGAGTCGTACGCCTGCGTTTTTCAGCTCGACGGCCGCGCAGCGTACCGCAGCATCGTCGGGCATTGCATAGGCGATGTGGTGCAATCCTTTCGCCCTGCCTTGGTGAAGGCTCAACAGAAAATACTCTGGCGACGTGCCCCGGAAGAAGACGGCATCGTCGTCCTCAACCACTTGCTCCAGCCCCCAAACGTCCGAATAAAAACGGGCGTGTTCTTGCAAACTCGGAGAAAAGAGACCGACATGACGGACCTGAGCGATGTCGAAAGCCATATTTATCGCTGTACCACCTTTTCTTGCAAGAGGTCAAGCCGCGTCACCCGCTTGACATCACTCGTGCTGCAGTGTCGAATATGGCATTGCTGTGCTTCAGCACGCGAGGAGACCTTTTTTGTCAACCGAACATCGATCGGCTGCGACACGGGTTGTGGTCGCGAGCACGGTCGCGCTGTCTTTCATTTCCTTTTGGCGAGGGGCGGCGATAGTCCTCAGCGACCTTGCTTCCTCTGCCTTTTACGCCGGTGGTATCGCGGAAAGGGCAATCGGCAGGAGTGCTCCCTGGTTTGTTCTCGGCGTGATGTTGTTCAGCTTTGCGGTTCGGTCCGTGTACATGGAAAGCTGTAGCATGTACGTACGTGGCGGCGTGTACGTCGTGGTCCGCGATGCAATGGGA
>QHXC01000322.1 GCA_003222815.1 Acidobacteriota bacterium
CTACGATAAGGACTGGCCATCCTGATATCTGAAACAGCAAACTAGCGAAGAGCAGTACGATTGATCCAATGCCACTCATGAGCGACACCCAATCTGCGGAAATGGCCCTAAGAAATGATCTGAAATCCATACCGCTACGGTATCTTGCCCATTTTTAAATTTGGGAGGAAAATCGTCCTGCTTTTCTTCTGCACAAAAACGCAGGTGCCTGCACAAGAAGTCAGCCATTTTGCCGACTTTTTGTGCAAAGCCCCTCCTTTGCCAAGGAGGGGCTTTGCACAAAAAGTCGGGAACGGCCACGCAGCTAGATCTGAAATCTGCAATCGCCAATCGTCAGGTACGCAACAAAGATGTGCAATATCCTCAGCAATTGCTTTGGCTGACTGCACATGGCTGTTAGACATTGGCGATCGGCGAATGTGAATGGGCGATGTTCAGAAACCAGCAAGTGACTTTTTGTGCAAAGCCCCCAAGGAGGGGACTTCGCCTTTCCCGCAGGTTGTCCCAGACGCCCGTGTCCAGCGGACGACTTGTGGGTAACGCTCAAGCGGTGATGCAAGGAGGGGAATCGCGCTTGATTCCAATTCGTTCACACCTTCTCAGACCATCACTTACCCACCAAGTGGGGGGCGTCCTTTTCGTTTTCGCAGATGTGTTCGATGAGCTCCGTATCCGGAAGCAACTTGAAATGCACGGTCACTGACTTCCAAGGCTTCGTATAAGCCTTCGGGTCATCGATGGTGACCTCCAATTCCATGTTCCCGAAATTCCGGCGCCGGAAGCGTTCCGTGACGTGCAACGCATCCGTGTGGGGATGACCGCCGTTATCAAGCCAGGTCTGGTCGTTGAAACCCGTCGTCTCTACAACGAACGTGTCACCTTCCCACTTCCCGATCGCGTAGCCGAACCAGGCGGGAGTGGGATCCACGGGCAGCGTACGACCATCCGTGAAAATCTGGCGATATTGATTGAATTCCTCGTAGAGTACCGTCATCACACCGGGCGTCTGGATGATCTTGAACGGGTAACCAGGCACCAACATCGCGTCCGGCACGCCGTGCGGTAAACAACGTACCTGTGGCTTGTCTTTCCCAAAACTGTCCTGGCGCTCCTTGTAAAGTACTGCCGCCCAAGGCTGGATCGGCACTTCGACGCCCTCCCCGGCAAGGTTACTCAGATAAGTGCCAGAGTCTGCAGTCCAGATCCCCGACAGATCAGGCTTACCATCAGGCGTTCTCCGCGCCAGCGCAGTGAGGTCGGGCTTACCGTCTGGCAGACGGGGGGTTTCCGGTAGCGGCAGCTTCACCCATTTTATTGCACCATCAGGCACAGACTCCGAATTCTTGGAGTTCGGAGTCTGTCCGCAAAGACCTCAAATACCGTCACATCCTTAAGCGCGCCGGTTGAAGGGTGCGGTTGAATGGATTAAGAACAAAACCGAGTATCTGCAGGGTCACCACTCCAAGAAGCGCGTCGTCCCCTGGCTGACCGAGGATGACTGGCGTGTGCGCTTCGCCTTGAGGAAGCGAGATGTGGCATTCTGAAACATCGCGTTCGACGTGAGTCCCATCGGCTAGAACAAAGCGCTCCCGCCGCTTCGGGAGAAGTGCAATGGCGTTCCACACGTCATGTGGCAAAACGGTATACTCGGCGCCGCTATCCACCATGAACTCGACGATCATGTGATTCCCGGCTGGTCCGGTGACTTCCCCGCTGACAAACGTAAGCCCCATCTCTTATCTCTCTTGCCGGCCTTTTCAGCGCGCTTCCGTGGGCAAAAGCGTTCCCACAGGATATCGCAAACCATGGGCCATCGGTAACTCATTGGTTGACATGAGTCCCTCATCCTAATGTCATCCATTTATCAGCGAAAGCGCGACTTTATTGTCGGTGCGTGACGAATATGAATTGGACCGGCGGCACAACAATGAGGCGCTGGCGCGCAAGGTCAGCCCGGCGGCGTCGGGCAAACTTGAGGGCCTGCGGATCAATCTCCCTAGTCCTGGTTTTTATGGCGAGCACGGATTCCAACTCTACAATCGAAAGGTGCGAGATCAGTGATCGAGAACCCACTGGCGAGGATGAGACCGAGTAGGATGAACGGTAATTTGGCGGTGTGAGCGACCTCCCCTTTCCCGTCTGCGCCTGCGGCGCCGACACCCCTCCTCTCGAGAAGGTGAATAAGAAGGAATATCGGCAAAGGAAGCAGCCCGACGACGGAACGGGTAAGGATGGTTAAGCCTACAGCTATTCCGCAGAGCAGGAAGTATTGCGGCCGGCGCAGGCCTTTCACGAATGCGTATATCGAGAGTAAGAAGAAGAAAGCGCAGGGTACATCTGTCATGGCGTGCATCGAATACCACGGGACCGATTGCTATGGATATGGCGCATCTTTCTTGGGTATTGCGTGTCGGCGAATGCGGATCTGAAATCCGCAACACGCGTTCCCCAGTACCCAACAAAGATGCGCCATATCCTTAGCGATCGGTCCCCTACGGCCCACAAATGATGAAGCTCACTTCGTCGTGGCTCCGAGAGCATAGAAGATTCAAGCGGCGTCTTATGTCAACTTGGATACGGTTTGGCTTCGGATGGACGGAAGCCGTTCGCGATTTGCGCCGGAAAGTAACAGTTCCGGATTAAAAGTTGAACCGCAATCCGACTTCGATCTGCCGCGGATTGCGGGCGCTATTGGCGCGGCCGAAGAACGGGGAGGTCATCACACCGCTGAAACTGTTGAGCTGCTGGTTATTCAGCAGATTCTGCATATTGACGACGAACGACATGGTCGGCCGGCGCTGACGGGTTAATCCGCCCGGCCCGCTGCTGCGTTGGGGTTCCCCAAGAGCGTTGACGCCACCAGTACTGGCGGAGCCCGGATTTTCAGTACTCTTCAAATTGATCGTCTTCGTCAGGCGGAGGTCCATGTTAAAGGCCCGAGGCCCGATCCCGGTATTACGTTTTACCCCGTCAGGCCGGTCATTGAGCACGGTATCTCCGTTATCGTCGTATCCGGTCGTTATGTTGTAGGCACGGTTAGAGGTCGCATTCACGATCGTATTCACGTTGACTCCCCAAGGCAGCCGGAAGTTCACACCCGTGAGGAAACGATGCCGTAGATCCTGCGCCGCGCGTCCCCATTCTGAACGCAAATCGTAATTGTTGGCGGGAAGACCGAACGGACGATCGGTATCGTTCATGGTGTCGCCCAGCGTGTAATTGGCGAATACGTTCAGGTTCCATTTGTTCCGCAGCATCTGACGAAAGCCGGCCGTATAGTTGACGGAGTGGGACGAACCGCTGGATTCGAGCTGGTTCACGTTACCTTGGCTCGGATCTGGTCGCGTCAGCGAGCCTCCCAGCGGCGCGTTGATGTTTCGGCTGCGATAGAGATGCACACCGCGAATGGAATCCAATGACAATGTCAGGCCGATTCCGTTCGGTAGGGTCTTTTCCAGGGAGACCGACGTGTTTAGAGTGTACGGGTTTGCTAGGCCGGGCGCCACGACGCGGATCGACGCGGGAGGAAGCGGGGCGGGCGAACCGTTGGCGTTTAAATACGGATCCGGGAACGAAGGGAATCGGATCACGAACTGCTGCTGGTGCGCACCGTCCAGCCTGAACGCCTGATCCACAGTGCCTATATCCAGTCTGTGATGGAAAACTCCCGCACCACCACGCAAAGCTAGCGTCTTTGAAATCCGGTAGGCGAAGCCCAAACGCGGATCGATGTTGTTGCGATCACTAATGTTTGTCTGGGCCTCATAGCGAACACCCATGGACAGGTTGAATTCCTTCGTCGCCCTCCAGTCCGTCTGAAGAAATGTTCCAAGCTCGAACGCATTTATATCCAGTTCCGGATCGCCGGCATTTTTCGTGAACGTGACTGGTCTGCCGGCAACGTAGTCAGCGAGGCTTGAAAACGTGAATGTACCTCCGAAATTGTTTTCCGACAGCTCGTGGTTCATCCGGTATACGCCCTGAAATCCGCTCTTTAACGTCAATTTCCCCGCGGAATACATCAGCACGTCGCCGAACTCGACGATGCCATTGTTGTTCACGGTCCGGTTCTGCGCGCCGCCTGCAAAGAACGAATCGAGAACATTGATCGCGATACCATCGGTTCTCGGTGTCTGCTGGTTGGAATCATGGCGGTATTGAAATCGCATCTCATGGACCAGCGTTTTGCTGAGAATGGCTGTGTCACGCATCTGAAACCCCATATTGTGAGCCGTGCGATCGGAAGCGCGCTCCGCCAGGTTAAATCCGCCAACACCCCAGTTGTTATTGTTGACGTTCCGATACTCGACGTTCATGTCCATCGTGTTGTTCTTGGTGAGCGCCCATTGGGTCCGTGCAATGAGGGCACGATTGAGGCTGGGCATCACGACCGGAGTGGCGAGTTGTCCGGTCGGGAGGATGGCGCGGATCGTCTCGCTGTTATCCGTTGAGAAATTGCGCGCAGTCACGTTCAACGTCACCTTGTTGCGGATCACAGGCCCGCTCAAGGTCGCGTTAAGGTTGCGTTGTTGATATGCCGGTTTGGTAATGGCGAACGGATTGCGCGCATTCAGCGAGTCATCTTTGAACATGAAGTTCATCGTGCCATGGTAGTCGCTGGTTCCAGGCTTTGTGACGATTTCCACGCGGCCGAAGCCCGGGCCGCTGAACTCGGCGCTGTACGGATTATTGTTGATGCGAATTTGTTGGATGTGATCCTTCGGAGGAACTTGGCCGGCATTGAAGCCATCGATGACGAACGTTACGCCACCGCCGGCACTGCCACGCGACCCGGCAATCTGCTGGAGATATCCTGTGAGTTCGTCTTCGTCATCGGGCAATGACTCGATGAATTCCCTTTCCAACACCGTGGTGGTCAGGCTTGAATCGGGGTCGATGCTGATTTCGTTTCGCGTCTCTGTCACTTCAACGCTCTGCGTGATTTGCGCAAGCTGCATCGTGACGGACAAGGGCCGAGGATCTGGAGTAGCCTGGACCATTTGGGTGTAGGTAGTGAAGTCGGGCGCTGCGATCTCCAACTTGTATTCGCCGGGGTCTGCAATAATCTCGAAGATTCCTTCGGCGCTGGTGGTGGCTTCCTTGACGACTTTGTCATCCTGGTACAATTTGATTGAGACGCCTGGCATCACAAGTCCTGAGGAATCCATGACACGTCCCGTCAGCCTGCTGGATTGGGCAAGCACGGTCGCGGCGCTCAGAAGTGAGAAAAGTGCAAAGTGTGCGAGGAGCAGTTTCCTCTTTCGATTGTTGCTCACAGAATCACCGCCTTTCCCGAGGCAACGTGAACCCATTCTGCATCCAGATTGCGGTTGACCTGCAGATCGGCGAGCCGCAGCAATGTCCGCGCCAACGCTTCACCACGCGAGATCAGCCGGTAGCGGCAGGCCAGCCTAAAATAGGTCGTGGCTGTGAAGAACGTCACCAGTACCGAATTCAGCGGTTTTCCATGGACACGATATTCCGCGAGGAACGCATCGCGCCATTCAACAGAGCGATGACGCTCGGTGCCACGCTGCAGGTATCGAAGGTCAAGATGA
>QHXC01000323.1 GCA_003222815.1 Acidobacteriota bacterium
TTATCGATCTTGACCGACAGCGATTTGGAAAGTTCGATGTTGCCCGCATTGTCTATGGCTGAATACCCAACGGTCGTCGTTCCCTCCGCTGTTATCAACACGGAGGCCGGATTGCCGCTGATCACCACCGGCGTTTGCTGAGCTCCTGTCAGCCAGTAGCGAATGTATTGGACGCCCGAGCCACCGGGGTTGTCCGTGGCGTTGAGGGCCAGGGTGACGTTGGTTCTGTTCCAACCCGCTGCATTGGGCGACGGCGTTGCGGTCGCGACAGTCCCAGGAGGCGTGCGGTCAAGGGCGGGCGCCTCGTATGCTCCCATATCCACGTCCGGCACACCGTCCCCGTTGCCGTCCAGCGGGCGGGGCACTGCGTCGAAATCTGTTTGCGGCGCCTGACCGGAACTACCGGAGTCAATCGCCGGCGATCCGGTTTGAAGATGGTAGTCGCCGTTATTGGGGTTGGCAAACAGCGGATCGGCAGAGATGTCGCCGTTTAAGCCCGTTTGGCTGGCGCAGATGCCTCCGTAAGGAGCCCCAGAAGGGGAGACAACATCGTTTGTTTGGAAGATGGGTACGCTGGAGTCGAAGTTTCCGCAGAGTATGGCGGTTTGTCCGGCTGCCGCCATGACGATGTTGTTGACCAATTCGGCTTGCGCATCGAAGCCGTCGGCAAAAACTCCTGATCCCTGCGGGCCATTGTTGCCCGAGATCGTATTATTGACGAGGAACGGCCCCCGAGCCCCATACGGCACTGACCAGTACACACCGCCGCCTACGGCCGCGCTGTTGCCGATGATCAGGTTCTGAATGATCGCTGCGTCCGACTGGTTCACAATATAGAAGCCACCACCTTGGGAGTACGCACTGTTGTTGGTGATGCTGTTGTTCTGAAATTTCGGAGTGCCAGCGGCGAACAGGCTCACGCCCCCACCGCTCGACGAATTCCAAGAGTTATTCGAAATGTTGTTGTTCAGCACTTGGGCGGACGAGCTCCCCACGATGGCGATGCCGCCGCCACCGACACCGCCACTGAAGCCAATTGTCTGACTGTTGCTCGTGATGGTGTTGCCTTGGATGAGCGGGGAGCCGAAGCTGCTTGAAATGCCGCCGCCGCCGTCCACCGCGCTATTGTTCGTAATGGTGTTTCCGGTCACCGTCGGCGAGGAATACTCGATGCGTATGCCACCGCCCCGCAAGGCGGCAGAAAACGAGGCACTGCCGTTGCGCACGGTGAAACCGCTGAGGACGGACTGGAGGCTTTCTCCGGAGGCGAATGTCACGACAGGGCCTCCATAGCCTCCGTCGATGATCGTAACCTGCGGGCCCTGTTCGCTTATGACGCGGATGGGCTTACCCAGAAAGTTCAGTCTCTCGACATAAGTTCCGGGAGCCACCTGCACGGTATCGCCGTTCAAGGCGGCGCTAATGGCAGCCTGGATCGTCGGCTGTTCTGCAGGCACTCGAATTACGACGGCGGCCGGCAACTGCGCGGTAACACCAAGGAATGAAAGCGAAAGAATTGTGAAGACTCTTAAATATTTGGACCGAAATTGCATGCGGACTCCTCTTCTCAAGACCCGGCAGAATGAATCAAGGACACGCGAAACACCACTGCGATCCTATGGTTTCGCCAAGGCCCAAACAATAGAACCGAAGTCGTAGATCGCGGACGGAGGAGAATCGCCCGCCCTTGGCGCCAACGTTTCCACGAACACATTACAGAATTGAGCAACGAATTCGGTACGTGCGCCAGCGCCCCGACGGTATCCTCTATGTTCTGACCGAGGAAGAGGACGGCGCCTTGCTGAAGATCGAGCCAGCGCCCTGAAGCCTAAACATCAGGGACTTGTGGGTCTTTAAAGACAATTCTTTCCTCTCATTCTTTCCGAAAGCGTGCCGATATACTCTAGATGGGCGGTGAAATCATCGATAACCTCAAGAAAACGCTAGACACCACCTTGGAGTCATTCCTGGAACTTGTGCAGTGCGACGCAGGATCCGTGTTCACTGTCAGAAAAAATGGAGAAGGCCGGCAGATCCTAAGGTTTGAGGCCATGATTACGCGAAGCATTAACCTCGGAGGCGTCCCAGAACAGTTGCGCAGCCTTCAATTTGAGATCGACGATTCGAGCATCGTTGGGAAAACAGCGGTTCAAAGAAAATCGATTCTCCTCAATCTGATCCTTAGAGATGGCCAGGCCCTGTCTTGCGTGGATAAGATCCTGAACTATGCGACAAGAAACATATTATCGGGTCCGCTAGTCACGCCCCGTGGAGATCTCGTGGGTGTCGTGCAGCTCCTGAATAAGCTTCCGCAGGACGGTACGCCCTTTAATCCGCAGGACACCTCACGGCTTCCTGATTTTGATGATCGGGATGACAGGCTTTTTTCAATTATTGCAGGCCAGGCAGCTCTCGCTATCGAAAACAGCCTCTTGCTCGATGAACAAGAGCGCCTCATCGAAGGCTTCGTCAACGCCTGCGTAACGGCAATTGAAGCTCGCGATCCGGTTACATCCGGTCACAGTATGCGCGTATCCAATTACACGGTTGGATTGGCAGAAGCCGTTAACCGCACGGATGCAGGGCCACTAAGAGACGTATTGTTTACTTCCGCCCAACTGCGTGAGTTGCGCTTTGCTTCTATGCTTCATGACATTGGCAAGATCGGGGTCAAAGAAGAAATCCTCGAAAAGCAAAAGAAACTCCTGCCGCACGAAATCGAGATCATCTCGATGCGTCTCAAACTTATGCGCGCGCAGTTGATGTTTCTTCAGCGAACAACGAAGAAAAATTATCGAGATGCCATTAACGGAATTGATGGCGCCTGGAAACAAGTCATTGAAGCGAACGAGCCCTCGGTGCTGCAACGCATCACCTACGACCTCGTCCAAGAGGTCCGCTCGCTCAAAGTCCCTATTGATACAGGTGAGATCTTGACGGCTCTGACCGAAGAAGAAAGCCTGAAGCTCTCGATCAGCAAGGGTTCTCTCTCCGAATGCGAGCGCCTCGAAATCGAGAGCCACGTCAGCAAAACGTTTGACATCCTCAAAATGATTCCCTGGAGCAAGGGCCTCGAACAGGTCCCGAATATTGCGTACATGCACCACGAAAAACTCGACGGTTCGGGTTACCCCCACCAAATTAGGGCCGAAGACATACCTCCCCAGGCCCGCATGATGACCATTTGCGATATCTACGATGCGCTCACGGCCGACGATCGACCCTACAAACCCGCCCTGCCGGTAGAAGGAGCCCTCGACATCATCGCCTCCCAGGTAAAGGCGGGAGAACTCGACGGTGTATACTTCGACCTTTTCCTAAAATCCCAACTCTACAATTTATCCAAAATGCCTAACGCGATTTGAGAGGGAACGGTGGTTTCGTTTTGAAGATGTCATAACTGTTGGAGACCGCGGTATTCGGTTTCCACATACAATCCCTGCCGGTCGGCCACGCGGCAGTAGCGGCCGCCATTGTAAACAAGCAAAACCACTTTCGTGCCCGCAGCAAACGTGCCATCCGGCGGGCGGTCCTGCGGCGCTCCAGCGTAGTAGTAGGGCTGCCCCACCGTCAATTCGTGCGTAAATTGATTCGGAGGAGGCGAGATCAGATTCGCAGGGGGTATCAGCGCATTATCGGCGAGGACGACGGCCTCCGGTCTGATCATGTTTTCCACCACTATTCTCCTCGTGCAGTTATTCGCTGCAGTCTCCTTTTGATGTTATTACTGCATGCTGCTCTCCGGCAAGACGATTGGGATGATGGGCAGAACCACGCCCGCTTGCGCATGCGCCTCCGCCGCTTCCACCAGGAGTCCCTTCTCGGCCAACATCAGATGGCTCGGCAGCGTGTACGGATCGGCCTTGCTGAAGTCCACGACGTACCCCAGGTCCTTGAGGCTGGCAACAGTCATACGACTCAGAGGATTGCCGACAGAGCCCAAAAATCCGGTCATCAATTCGTTTCCGAAGACACTTTCTCGCCAGTGAGAATTCGCTGTGCCGGGACCACCGGTGTTCTCGACCGGAACAGCTGCTGGGCCAGTACCTTTCAGGATGCCGAACTGTTTCTTGGCATTTGTTCCAGTGAACGTCGGATTAGAGGTCCCCGAACCAGCCAAGAGCCCTTTGTTTGTCCAGATCGTTCCAATTCCCAGGACGTGTCCCATCTCATGGGTGATGACGTCGGTGAGGGTTCCTGCGCTCTGCATGGCGGCTAGATCGGCAGTGTCGAATTGCATCTTTCCTTTGGCTGGTAAAAATGCCGAGGCCCCGGCGCTAGCGGGGCGCAGACGTGTGGGGCCCGCTTGACCTAGAATTTGGCCCGGGCCGTCAATGGCAACGCCTTGGGCCTCGATGAGAACGTCATCGATGACCTCGCCGCCTACCATGACGTTGGGCAAATCACCGACGATGACCTTGGCCCAACGGTCAGCCGCAGCTTTGAATGCATTCTTTTGCGTCGTCGTCAGGCCGCCCAGAAAACGGACCTGAATGGTGAATGGCGACACCGCCTTCGCCAGAGTCATGGCAGCCTTGGAGTCTGCTTTCGCTAGATATGTTTCATAGGAATCGCTACTCTTTTTCTTAGCCATTGAATTCTCCCTTCCAAATTTATCGGTTGATCTTCATCCATTGAGAGTTCCCTGCTAGAAGAAGACGTAATCCGTCGTCGCCAACACGCAAAAAAAGGTGCAGGGACGTTGCGAGGCTCCAAGTGTTTTCCTAAGATTTTTATTGTCAATCACTAAACCGGAATGGTAGAAATCACTTCCAAGTCCTAAAAAGCGTTCGGAGCAAATGGGCCTAAGGAGCCAACACATGTGTGTCAAACGCGTACTCGGGTGCTGGGTGATCGTGTTGCTGTCGGTCGCCAGTCTCGGCGCGGCCGTTAGTGATCTAGCCGACGCGGCCATGAAGCGAAATAAGGAGGCTGTGCGTTTCCTGCTGCAGCGGAAGGCCGATGTAAATGCCCCACAAATTGATGGCACGACGGCGCTGCATTGGGCGGTGCGCTCGGATGATCTGGAAATTGCGGATCTGCTGATCCGCGCCGGCGCAAATGTGTCGGCCGCGAACCGCGAAGGCGCCACACCGCTCCAACTCGCCGCGCTTAACGGGAATGCAGCGATGATCGAAAAGCTCATCAAGGCCGGAGCAAACCCCAATGCCCCGCTGACGAAATTTGGAGACACGGCGCTCATGATGGCGGCACGCACCGGGAAGACCGACGCGCTCAAGGTGCTGTTGGACAACGGAGCCCAGGTCAACGCGAAGGAGACCTGGGGCGGTACGACGGCCTTGATGTGGGCCGTTTCCGAGCGCTATCCAGCTGTCGTCAAGATGCTCATTGACCACGGCGCGGACCTCAATGCCCGTTCGAATTTTGTACCGTCCGCCACTGGCCGCGGCTTTGAAGGAACGACGCCAGTGGTTCCCAAGCCTGGTCAACCCCCCGAGGAGTATTCTAGCGGTTTGTTGACACCGTTGATGTTTGCGGCGCGGGAAGGGGACCTCGAATCAGCGCGGCTTTTGGTTGCGGCGGGAGCGGATGTG
>QHXC01000324.1 GCA_003222815.1 Acidobacteriota bacterium
CAGAGCGCAGGGCAGCCTCGAGACGTATAGAAGGAAACGTACGGATGAAGTAAGAATGGAACATTGTAGTTCTCGATGATCAGATCCCGCTTGTAGATTTCGGTAGCAAACGGTAGCTTGTCGAGATCCTCCGTTTGCAATTGCGGCCGCGACGGGTTCAAGCGAATGCCGCCATTCTGCCGATAACCAGCGCCGTGAATTTGACTGATCGGCTTACCTTCGGCAAACTCCACGACAGCATGGTCGAATTCTCCGCTCACGATGAAATCGATCTCCGGACTGCTTAGCAGGCTTTCGGGTTTGACTTGTACGTGAGGACCGACGAAGGCAACTTTGAGATCAGGCTTCGCATTCTTCATCATCCGCACGAGAGCGATGTCGTTCGAAAATCCGACCGTCGACGTAAACAAGACGACAAAGTCGTAAGTGCGTGCGATCTCGACTGTTTGCTCGGGCGAAACGCCGTGCGGAGAAGCATCCAGCAGACGACTGCCCGGCAACATACCTGCCGGATAACTCAGCCACACCGGATACCAGTAGGATTCAATCTCGCGAGTCGCGGGCCAACGCGAACTGGCGCCGCCATCGAACTTCTCGAAGCTGGGAGGATTCAGCAGGAGCGTTTTCATCACCGAAGTCATTCCACCTCTCCCGTCGCCGCCTTGAACTCCTGGCGCTCACTTTGTCGACACGCGGAATATTCTAACGGAATAACTGTCCCAGGTCTCCGGTGATATTTAACAAATCGAGCCGGGCCTTCTGACGATCGTAGTCGCTATCGAGAAAAGAGGCCCATTTATCGTTTTCGTCCAGCCGCGCTCGCTCGACGTCACGTAGGTTCGCGCGACCTTCTTCAAACCGAGCCTGGATTACTTGAACATTTTCTTGCGCCAGCTTCAGCTCGAGCCGGGCAACCTCGCGCCCCGCATCGAGCTCGCGCAAACGCTGATACTGCCGGCCGACTTCGAGTTCCACATTCTGCTGTTTGTTTTTCAATTCCATTTCAGAGGCGGTCAACTCGCCGCGTGGCAACGCAACACTGTCCGATCTCTGCCCGCTGACGATGGGGATACGAACCTGAAGTCCTACGTTAAAGTTGTTTCGCTGAAATCTTCTGAAATAATCGTCAAAGTTATTAAATCGCGCGAACAGGCCATACTGGCCAAACAAATCCACCGTAGGCCACTTCGTTCCGATCTCCCCGGCCAGCCGGCGCTCGCGGGCACGCCGCTCATAGTTTGCCTGCCGCAATTCCAGGTTTGTCCTGAGCGCCCGTTCGATCAAATCGCTTTCCCGCTGCGGTTCATCCAGAGACAACGCTTCGGACTCCACTTCAATCCGCCGGTCCGCCGGCATGCCAAGCAAAGCAGCGAATTCATGCTGAAGCACTCTCTCCCGGCTTTCAAGCTGCACGATGCGCTGCTCTAAACGCGCCTCGACAAGTTCTGCGCGAGTCCCTTCGATTGGCAATTCGACACCTTCGTTTATCCTCTGCCTGGTGAAATTCAGAATGCGCGCGCTGCTTTGCCGCTGGTTTCGCATCAGCTCCAGAGAATGGCGAACTTTTCCCAGCTCGAGGTAGTCCGAGGTGGTCTGAAGCATGACCGAGTTCCGTGTCTTCTCCAGTTCCAGCCGCTGAGCCTCGGTACGCTCATTGGCTGCAAGCGCCTGCCCGCGCAACGAAGGATTGAATATCGTCTGAACGTACGAAAGATTAACGATCGACGGCGCAGCTCCTGCTGGAGTTTGCGGAAAGCCGTACGTATATGCTGCGCCCGATCCGGTATACAGGCTCGGCCGGAATGCAGAAGCGTTCACCCTGGCCGTGTTCTCGGCAACGTTGTAACGAACCTGGGCCAATGCCACTTCGCGGCTGTTCCGCAGCGCCAGGTCTACGGTCTGCTTGAGAGTGAGCGGTTCCGACTCCTGGGCGGCAAGCGTGGCCGGTATGACAAAACACGCTGCCAATAGCGGGATGCAATGGAGCCATCGGGTTTCATTCATAACGCAGTGCTTCAGTTGGTTGAAGTTTGGCCGCCCGGCTGGCCGGCAAGTATCCAAAAATGATTCCGGTTATGCACGAAACAGCGAACGCCGTAACGATGGCCAAACCGGAAATCGGAATAATTATGCCTTCGGGCAGGAGCGGGCGGACGATGACGGGAATGCTGATCGCAATCGCGATGCCCAGGATCGCGCCAGTCCCACTGATAATCAGAGCTTCAAGCAAAAACTGGTAAAGAATTTCACGGCTTCGTGCGCCGATCGCCTTCCGGACTCCGATCTCGCGCGTTCGTTCAGTGACAGTGACCAGCATGATGTTCATGATTCCGACGCCGCTAATGATCAAGGTTACTGAGCCAACCGCCAATAGAACGATAGTCACTGCCAACGAAATATTGCGGGCGGCTTCGAGAATCGCAGTGAGATCCTGAACGTTATAGAGCGCACCGGCACGGTGACGGTTTCGCAGGACTCGTTCGACTTGCCGCGTAACTGAAGGTACAGCCTCCGGAGCTACCGCTTGTGCATACAGCACCTTGACCGTATCGGTCCCGGCATAACTCTTCAACAGATCAAACGGAACCATGACCGACTCTCGCGCGATCTCCGATTGTCCGAAGGTTGCCACTCGTTCTTTGAAGACGCCGATGATCGTGAATCTCAATTCACCGACTCGGATGTTCTGTCCAACGGCATCTGTGCTGGGGAAAACCACGCGCGCCAGGTCTTCTGTTAAGAGACAAACCTTACTGTGCGATTGCATGTCGTCCGCGTCAAAATAACGGCCACTGACGACCAGAAGATTCCGAATCGCTCCGAACCCTTCAGTGACGGCAACCAGTGTAACGGGCCGCTCCACCCCTCCAGCGACGACGGTCATTTGTATGTCATGCGTGCCGGCGACGTGCGTTACATCGGGAATGTCGCGCTCGACAGCATCCAGATCACCTCGCGTGACTTCATCACCGAGCGTCGCACTCTGACTGCCGGTGCGCACAAGCTCGGCATACACGATGTTCGATCCAACGCCTTCAATTTGCGCAATGATGTAGTTTTTACCGACCAGCGAAATCGTGACGTTTCCAAACTTCACTTTGAATCAATGCGGCGTAGCCACTCCATTGCTGAACGATGTGAGGGATAGTTGCTTCTCTCTGGCACACTTAAGAGATACGACTTCAGGAGCTGTTCGGCAAGGGCCAATTCTGTGTGTTGCAAGACGAGAGAAACACCGTGATAGTATTCGAGACGCGGATCATGCGAATCCACGCGCGCAGCGGCTTCCAGGGTCCGATCGAGATTTGCAGGATCCTTGCGATCCACAAAGAACTCAGCGGCTTCGGTATAGGCCTCGAAATTACTCGGATGCTGATCCAGGATCGCGAGGTATTCGGTTTCAGCGGCTTTCCACTGTTTGTCCGCCGTCAGATAAGCGGCTAGAGCCAGCCGGCCCTGAAGCGGATCAAGCTGTGAGATTGCTTCGATTTGCTTCCGGGCGCTTTGCTTGTCTCCCCCGACGATCCACGGCGCCTCGACGCAATACTGCATGAGGTCACGCCTGGCTTCGATGCTCCGCGGAGCCAGACGCACTGCCGCTTCAAAAGCCTGTTTCACTTTTCTGGCCAGAAAGAAACTATGGCTTTGTTCGGCTTTGCCGCCGTAGGCACGGCCCAGCCATCGGTTGTATTCCGCATTCTGTGGCCCAAGCTTGACAGCCATTTCAGCGTGTTGAACAGCGTTGTCATAGTCCCGCATTTCGTAATAGGACCGGGCCAGCCAGTAATGAAGAGACGAATCCTGTGGTGATTGACCGAGCGCATTCGTCAGCGTCCTGACGGCTGCAGCGTAGTTGCTCGAATCAAATTGCGAACGTGCCGTTTGAATTGGCTCTTCGAGCGCCGGGGCCGCTCCAGTATTCAACAGGGCTGAAAGTAGTAAAACGCAGAAAATCATTTTTCTTCGGCTAAAGTCACCGTCTGTCCTTCGTGCAGTTCAGAATTTCCAGGCAGAGCAATCAGGTCGTTGTCGGTAATGCCGCCAAGGATCTCGTAATCCTTCGCGTTGGATATACCGACCGTGACTTGTTGTTTTCGAAGATGGCCCGCGTCTACAACGAAAACGAACCGTTTGTCGCCTTCCGTGCGGACGGTGGCTCGAGGAATCGTCAAGGAATTTTCGTGCTCGGCAATCCGGATTCGTACGTTGACATTGGTGTTGGGCAGCAGCTCGGCCTGCTCGTTGCTGACCGAGCAGAGAACCTCACCCACATTTCTCGAGCCGCGGGCCACGATCGTTTTCGGAAGTTGTTCCACTTGACCCGCCCACATTCGGTTCGGCAGCGCGTCCCAGGTAATTTCGACGGTTTGTCCTGCCTTCAGGGAGCCGAGTTCGGGCTCATCCACAAAAGCGCGGGCGCGGACACGGCTCAGGTCCGCCACTTCGGCGAGTACATCGCCGGTATGAACAAAAGTGCCTCCACGCGCAGGTAACGAATACAGCGTTCCAGGGACAGGCGCGATCACACGCGCCGAATTCAACTTTTCCTCCAGGAATCGTATGGAATGCCTGGCTTCGTCAGCCCGAAGCGCGGCACGCTCGGCCTGAAGCTTCGAGCGTTGCTGAATTGCATCGTTCTTTTGCTCAATCAGCCGCTTATCCGCCTCGGCCCTCTGCAGTGCGATCTTGTTTTGATCGATTTCATCGCGTGTGGCAGCCTGCCCGGCATACAGCCTCTCTAACGATTCGCCCTGGCGGCGCAGCCGCGCGATCTCGGAAATGGTCTTCGCGAGGTCGTTCTCCAGTTGCGCAATTTCGTCGGGAGCGCCGCCGCTGAGAGCGACCCGGCGCTCGTCTTCTGCCGCCACGAGTAGCTCTTTCATGTGAGCCAATTCACTACGCGATTCGGTCGCGTCGAGCGTCAGCAGGGTTTTACCCCGGCTCACCGTCTGGCCCTCTTTTACCGAGACCTTTTCGATGAATGTTGTGATCTGCGCTTGAATAACGTGGGGCTCGACGGGTTCAACTTTGCCGTTGCTGGTAATGGACCAACTCAGGCTTTGCCGAACCGGCCGTGTTCCCGACACTTTCATTGGCCGGTCGCGGCCAGGGCCCGCGGCGATGGCGAAGACAAGAATGGCGACCGCTGCCAAAACAAGCAAAAGCCTGAATATTTTCAGGGAATTAGTATACATGGAATCGATTATTTTAGCACGCGACGAATTCCAGGCCGGAATCCTTCCAGCGCGGCAGCCAGAACTCCAGAGCCTGCAACATATGCCTCCGATCAGCTTTAGACGTGCGATGATCCCCATCGTGTAGCAACACGATGTCACCCCGCGTGACTTTTCGCATGCGGCGTCCGACGGACGACGGGTCCTGAGGGTTCCAGTCCCAGGCGTTCACAGACCACATCACAACCTTCGAAAATCCAGCCCGGCGGGCGGCAGAATCAAACTGTGGTCCACGAAACCCAAATGGCGGGCGGACACGAGTGGTGCGTCTACCTGTGGCCTCGATGATTGCATCTTCGCAACGATTCAGTTCGTCGATGATTCGCTGCCGGGTGAAAAGCAGAAGGCTGGGATGAGTAGCGGGAACCCGATACTTTTCCAATAGTGAGAGCACATACGGCGTCACGTCAGGATTGGGCCCGTCGTCAAATGTTAGAGCGCATCCGCTACCTGCATTGCGCAAGGTGGGACCAAACAGCTGGGATCTCGGATGCAAAGCGCCCCAGGCGCATAATCCGGCACCCGCAACAGCGGGAACAACGACGTTCCAGGGACTCATGTTCGTCCACCCTGTGTACGGTGGATCCAGCGCGCCAGGCCGGTTACTGGTAATTCGGGCTGAATAACCCGGGCCGGCCGGCCTTCCTGCGCCAGTATGGCTTCAGCCGCCCGATAACCGCTCCGGACCGCGCTTTCCATCGTTGCAGGCCAACCCGTTTGGGTCCAGTCGCCGGCCAGAAACAAATTTGAGATTGGCGTGCATTGGTCCGGGCGCCACCGGTCACAACCGGGCTGCGGCGAAAACGTTGCTGCGTTTTCGCAAATGACAACTGACCGGATCAGCCTGGCTTCGCGTGTTGCCGGAAACAATCGAGCCAGTTCATCTTTGCACAACTCAATAATCTCCTGCTGCGATCGATCGCGCAACCCGCGCGACGCGCTGATGACGATTTGAAGGTATTGCGCGGATTTAGGGGGGCCGTCACCGTACAGTTTCGTCTTGTTGAACACCCATTGAATCGTCTGATCCACCGATGTGAGAAACGGTTCCTGCATCACGATGCGGTCGAACCAGAGGTGAACGCTGGTGATTGGCGAGACAAGAAGGTTTTGAAAGTTGGCAAAGGGTTCCTGGGTTCGGATGCCATCGGGCAGTGTCTTCAACAAACGATCGAACGTGAGCGCCGCAACATAGTAATCCGCATTCATTTCAGACCCGTCCTCCACTTGCACACTACTCACTTTATTGCCGCATACCTGTATTTCCGCGACGCCGCAACGCGTGCGCACGTGACCCTGTTTGCGCTCGATGCGCTCACTGGTAGACCGATAGAGATCTGCGAGCGGAACTGCAGGTATACCGACACGAAAGCCGCCGGGATTCGACAGGAACGCTTTCCAGAAGACCGCTATTCCGTAACTGGCATCGATATATTCCAAGTCTTCGTTGAGCGCGCTGACAAGGACAGTACGCCAAAAGCGATCAATCGCCGCTTGTGTTTGCTTCTGCTGCTTCAGCCAGTCCAACATCGTGATCGCACCGGACAGCTCTGGCCGTCCCCCGCTGCCTACGATTCGGAGCATGGCATGCGCGACAGCCTGCTTGTCTTTCCACTTCAACAGCCGAAACGTCGCAAACGACGGCAATAAATGAAACGGCGCCGGTAATTTGGAGGGTTTGATGAATGCGCGTTGGCCTTTCGAGTCTGCGAAAACGAGCTGATCGTAATATCGGATCTTGTCGGCGACTCCGGTGCGGCTATAAAAGTCCGCCAAATTCGCGCAGCAGCGAAGCGTCACGTGCTGGCAGTTGTCGATCTGCTCACCAGTGGGCAGAACGTAGGAAGTGGCCCGCCCACCCAGCCGCGGAGTTTTTTCGAGAAGAGAAACGCGAAACCCAAAGTCCGCCAGAGCGATGGATGCAGACAGTCCCGAGAGCCCGCCGCCAATGACGATTACGTGTGGCGAGCGCATATTCCTGGCTTCCACAGACCTGCGCCGGCACGCAGCATGATCCAGGCTTTTTCGACGCGCGAAAGGCCAGGGTGTGGCTTGGCTAAAACATCGTACTGGATGGCTTCGATTTTCGCGAGGACGCCGCTGTAGATTCTGATCAACGTCCAGAGCGAAGCCTGACTGTCCCCGCGGACCAGTTTGAGCAACCGGGCTCCTTCCTCATAGAATCGCCAGGCCCGCTTCGCCTCGAATCGCATCACCTCGACAAATGTGGGACTTGCGACAGGGCTCGCCAAATCACTTTCGCTGCAGCCAAACCGCGCGAGGTCTTCCTGCGGGAGATACACTCGTCCCATTGCAAAATCTTCGGGGACGTCTCGCAATATGTTCGTCAACTGGAACGCGGTACCGAGTTTCGGAGCCAGTTCCAAAGCAGCGGGATCCTCAAAACCGAAAACGTGAACGCAACACAAACCGACGGTTCCGGCCACGCAGTAACAGTATCGGCTGAGGAGTTCAAAGGTCGGATACCTTCGAATATTCAGGTCCATCTCAGCGCCCGAGATCAAATCATGAAGGTACCGGGCGGGAATCCGATACTGTTCGATCGTATGATGGAAGGCCGGCAGAATACGGCTGCCCGTGTAGTTCCCGCTGAGCGCCTGATCCAAAGACCTCCGCCACGATTCCAGTTCTTCGCTCTTGTCTTTTACTCCGCGATCGGAATCCGAAATATCGTCGGCCCGGCGCATGAACGCATAGAGCGCGCACAGTGCGTCACGTTTGGCAGGAGGCAGCAATGCAAATCCGTAGTAAAAGTTTCGCGCTGCGACCCACGCAAGATTGCGACAGTGCTCGTAGGAAGCTGCCAACTCTTCATCGTTTGGCATAGTTTGAACTCAACTACGGCTACGCCTTCATCTTCATAAAGGCGTGCTCGCCGAGCGCGCGCGTCAAGAGCCGGAGTTTTGTCACGCCATTGACTGTGGGTCTTTGCCCGAGAGTGTTGTAGCCAATCGACTCGATTGCGTCAAGCAGAGCCAAACCGCCACGGCTGAACAATTCGATATCGACGCGCAGATCTGGCGCAACGGACTCTGCCAGCGGAAGCCCTTTCTGAAACAACTCACGTGTCCGCGCAACTAGAACGCGCATGAGATTTACGTACCGCTCATCGAAGTGCCGGTTAATCAGATCCGATTCGCTCAAACCGTGTGCAGCAAGGTCGTCGAGCGGAACATAGATACGATTCTTCTCGAGGTCCCGCGATACGTCCTGCCAGAAATTCGCCAACTGAAGCGCCGTACAAGTGAAATCCGAGAGCGCCTGACGCTCGCAATCGTGGTATCCGCACAAATACAGCACAAGGCGCCCAACGGGATTGGCGGAATATTGGCAGTAGCGGAGAACGGAATCCCAGGTTGGATGCCGATGGACGGTTTGATCTTGGCGAAAGGCTATCAGCAAATCACAAAACGGCTTCTTCGGAATGCCAAAAGTTTTGACCGTCTGACGAAGCGCAATGAACACGGGGTGTGTTGCGGACCCCGTGTAGCATTGGTGCAACTCACCCTCCCACCAATCCAGCAACTCGAGTGCTGTGCCTCCATCGGAGATTTCATCAGCAAGATCGTCCGCCCAGCGGCAGTAGGCATAGACGTTATAGAAGTGCTGCCGGAGATGCCGAGGCAACAGGTACGTGGTAAGGGTGAAATTCTCGTAATGATGTATCGCGAGCCAGCGCGTGTATTCCTGTGCCTGTTCCAGCGAACTTGAAAGGGGCGGCAACTCTCGAGCGATTTCCAGTTGAGCGGGTACTCGCATGGTTTCCTGCTATGGCATTACCGCGACCTTGAGCTGACCATTTCTATTCTTCATATGCTGGAATAAACGCGGCAATTCGGCCAGCCGTATCTCTCCGGTCACGAAATCGCTGGCACGGACTTCTCCGCTCGCGATTGTTTCAAGAGCTTTCCTGATGAAGCGCGGCGTGTGATGGAAGCTGGATTTAATGGTGATTTCCGAATAGTGCAATGCAGAAGACTCGAATTCAACTTTTGTACCTCGCGGACAACCGCCAAACAGGTTGACCGTCCCCCCGCACCGGACCAATTGGATCGCACACTGCCACGTTGTTGGTGATCCGACAGCTTCAATCACCGAATCGGCTCCGAGCTTTCGATACGTTAAGCCGCGAATGGCCCTGACGGGATCCTCGATCTTCGAGACATCAAAGGTCGCGGTAGCCCCGACCCGTTCTGCGGCTTTCATCTGGCTGGCGCGCTTCCCGACGGCGATCACGCGAACACCGCGTGCCGTCAGGATGCGGATGAACTTCAGCCCGATCGGCCCACACCCAACCACTACTGTCGTATCGCCGGACCGGATTCCTGTTTCTTCGATGGCGCGCAAGACACAAGCGAGCGGTTCGACCAACGCAGCATCGACGAATGAAAGGTGAGGCGGGATTTCTATGACGTTCTCCCGAAGAATGCGCGAGGGGATCAAAGCGTACTCGGCGTAGGCGCCGTTGTTGAACACAAGGTTCTCACAGAGATTCGCGCGATCCTTTAGACAGAAGAAACATTGATTGCACGGAGCAGAATTCGCCGCCACAACGCGCATGCCTCGCGGGAACCGGTCCTTGACGGCTGCGCCAGCCTCTTCCACTACTCCGGCGAGCTCGTGGCCGAAGATCGCGGGCGTCACTATCATCCGAGCGTGATAACCTTGCTTCCAGACTTTGAAATCAGTGCCGCATGTAAGCGCCACCTTCACGCGGATCAGCAGATCTTCGGGGCCTACGGCCGGAATAGCCACCTTTTGAATTTTCAAATCTTCGCGGCCGTGCAACACGGCCGCCATCATGTGTCCGTCGCGCTCCGTCATCACGGCAAGACCACCACCTTAAGAGAATCATCAGCCGGTTCAGAAGCGATCGCGAAAGCCTGCGCAATGGCTTCGAGTGGAAAACGATGACAAATAAGTTCACCGAACA
Source organism: Acidobacteriota bacterium (assembly GCA_003222815.1). GTDB lineage: Bacteria > Acidobacteriota > Terriglobia > 20CM-2-55-15 > 20CM-2-55-15 > 20CM-2-55-15. The sequence continues at coordinate 10,189 of QHXC01000324.1, forward strand.
AAGCATGGTGCTCAAATACCAGCTTCGCGGATAGTTCCTGGCAGCCGATAGAAGCACTGTAGCTGCCCAGGATCTCCTTCTCTTCGACACCTACAGCCGCGGCCGGAAACTGAATCTGCGTCACTGGATCATTCTGCGCAAACAACAACACACGGCCGCCGGGGCGCGCGATATTCAGCGCACTGATGACCAACTTAGTATCGGGCACAGCCAACAACACCGCGTCGGCGCCGAGACCTGAACGATATTGTCGAACCTCCTCGGCCGGATCCGTCACCGCTGGATCAAAGCACATTTGGCTGCCAAAGCGTATGCTCATTTTTCGCCTGAACGGCAGCAGGTCGCTGCTGAACACGGTCGCGCCGGCCTTGCGCGCCAAGAATGTCAGCAACAAACCGATCGGCCCCTGGCCAAGCACGAATACAACCTCTTCTGGCGCGATGCGAGCCTTATGAATCGCCTTCAAGCACGTGTTCACAGGCTCGACAAAGGTAGCTTCTTCAAACATCACATCATCCGGGATGGAGACCATCCCTCGATTCACAATGCGAGACATCACACGCACGTATTGTGCGAAGCCTCCGCCGTTAGGCTCAAAGCCAGCAGTCACGCCGACCTTCTTGTATTCAGGGCATTGTGAAAACAATTCCCGCTCGCAATAAAAGCAAGCACTGCAGGGGATGTGGTGAAAGCTGACAACGCGATCTCCAACCGACCATTGCGTTACGCCTGATGCAACTTTAGCGATCGTCCCTGCGATTTCGTGACCAAGAATCTGTGGCGGCCGAACAAGATTGTGACGGACTTTCTTCACGTCGGTTCCACAGATCCCGCAGGCGGCCACCCGGATCAGAACTTCGCCTTCGAAGATCTCAGGCACGGGCACGCTCTCCATCCTTACCGCGCCTGAGCCTT
>QHXC01000325.1 GCA_003222815.1 Acidobacteriota bacterium
CCTGCTGATGGCCGTTCTGGGCTACGCGGTCTTCTTTCTGAGTGCCCCCATCGCACAAACGGACCGGGCTGGCAGGGAACACCGGAACATCTACCTTCTGGCGCTAGGGATCCTGGGCTTTGCGCAGGCAATCCTTTTCCACCGGCGCGAGACCAAGAAAGCGGAAAGCCGGGCCCTGGTTTGGCTCGCTCTGCTCCTTCCCAGCTACGCGGCATTTCAACTGCTTCCTCTACCTTTGTATATGCTGCGCGTGCTGTCGCCGGCGCGAGCGGAATTGCTGGATGCGCTCGCTCCCCTTTCGCTTCGGCCGGAGTGGGCGCCGCTCAGCGTGGCGCCGGCGCTCACCTTAGAACACTTTCTCCTGTTTGCCGGATACGCGGTCGTGTTTTTTGCCGTTCGTGATGTTGCCCGCTCCAGCCGCGATGCACCGTGGCTGCCGGTACTGCCGGTCCTCGCGATTGCCGTATGGCAAGCGGGTTGGGGTGTGTCGCAGTTTTTTGGAGGAGGCGATGAAGCGTTCGCGCACGGAACCTATGTGATTCGAAACCACTTCGCCGCCTTCATGGAAATGGCGCTCCCCTTCGCGATTGCCTATGGAGCGGCTGCGCTCGGCAAAAAAGGTTGGGGCAGCAAGATCTCAGGGGCGTCGGCCTTCGGCGCCGGGATTGGATTCACGGCAGCGGCTCTGATCTTTGCCGCAATCCTCTGCTCGCTCTCCCGAATGGGACTTGCCGCGAGTGGAGGCTCGCTGGTCCTGATGGCCGCGTTGGCTCTCACGGGCAAGTTCAAAGCGAGAACCACGTGGACCATTGTGATCTTACTGAGCCTGGCTCTCGTGATCGGGCTGGTGCTTCTAGCGCCTGCTCAGGTGATCTTGCGCTTCTCCGACCTTTCCAGCGAAGACCGGTTGAATGTCTGGCACGATACGTTGCACCTCATCGCTGCCTATCCGCTCTTTGGTTGTGGACTTGGAGGCTACCAATCGGCGTTTGAGAGGTTCAAGACATCCGCGTTCGATCTTGTCCAGGATTACGCCCACAACGATTACTTGCAGTATCTGGCGGAGCTCGGCGCGGCCGGGTTTCTGATCGCCGCGGGGTTTCTGACCCTGATCGGTCTCCATACCGTCCGCGCGGGGTTGCTTCATCGGGATCCCGATCGCCGGTGGCTTGCATTGGCGTGCGCCGGCTCGCTCGCAGCAATTCTCATTCACAGTACGGCGGACTTCAACCTCTACGTCCCGGCCGATGCAACGCTGCTGGCATGGATCTGCGGCCTTACCGTATTTATGAATAGGTGTACGTAGTCCCCTCCTTTTGAAGGAGGGGTGGCTGCGCCGTCAAAAAAATGTTCCCGTTCCTCAAAAGGCGCAGACGGGGTGGTAAGTCATTCGGTGTCTCACATCTTCAACCGGAAGCGCACAGAAAAGCAGCGCAAGGAGTTGCGCAACTCAGGCACTGCGGCTGAGGCGATGTTATGGAAGCATCTTCAGCGCAGGCAAATTCTAGGCAAGAAATTCCGGAGACAAGAGGGAATTGGTCCGTACATTGTCGACTTCTATTGTCCGGAATGTCGCGTCATTGTCGAACTTGATGGGGCGCCCCATTTCGAGGCGGATGAGCAGGAATATGATGCGGAGAGAACGAACTATCTCGAGGAGTTGGGCATGAAGGTGATTCGATTCGAGAACAGGACGTTATATGAGGATACGGAGCGGGTGTTGGAGACGATCAAACAAGAGTTGCGGGGCAGAGAACGGCGATAAGGGTTTTCTTACCACCCCGTCTGCGCCTTGCGGCGCAGCCACCCCTCCTTCGAAAGCTTCGAAAGGAGGGGAGTCAGGGAGACCTGGTCGATCCAGGCTGTTCCGGCGATCAGGCTATCGAAGCGCAACGACTGCCGGCGGACCACTTGAATCTCAACCAGCTTTACCGGCGCGTCCACCACGAGCGTTCCTTCCAATTTTTTCCAATCGGTCGTTCCCGTGATTCGCTCGGTCTCAATCATGGGCCGATTCGATGATCTCGTATCCAGCACGCGGAATCCGACGCCTTCGTCCGTCGTGATGCCGGCAGTACGGACAAACGCCTCGAACCGATATGCGCCGCGCGGCAGAAAGACTCGCTGCGAGACTCCCTGGTGGGTGAGGTTGATCTTGCCGTCGAATTCGATGCGCAGCGATGAGCTTCCGGAGCGTGCCACGCTGTCGTCCCGGCTCACTTGCACATGCTCGTCCCGGGCAATTTGCCAGTCGAAGAGGGGCCCATCCGGCTCATGTTCAAACCCCCCGTTAAGGACGAAGGTCGACTTACCGAAGTCCGCCTCCCGCGCTCCCAATTGAGACGACCACGCTGCGGAAGCTTTCTCTACCAGGCCCCGGCTCAACAGAAAATTGACGTATGTTTCCGCGAGCCGGTCCTCGCGTGAGCGCGGCCCGAGCCATTCCCAAGCCTCCCGCGCATTTGCCAGATCCCCAGTCTCGAGCAGGTGGCGAAAGTACGCCTCCACAGCCCGCGGCTGCGCCGGCAGCCCGCCGCTCGCGACGATCTGGCCGAAGCTGAGTTGCAGTGTGTCGAAATTATTGAATATGGTGGAGTCATAGTCCGTGGCGCCGCCCAGAACTTTTCCAAAATAGGGGAGAGCGTTCCGCGGCTTTGTTGTATTGAGGTAGAAGATGGCGATGCTCAACAGTGTCCCGGCGCTATTGGGAGCAAGTTGAGCTGCTCGATCTAAGCAGTATTCTGCTTTATCGATTTGGCCGGCCTGGACGAACGCACCTTCCACATCGGCCCATCGATCCCCTGAAGCGGCGTTGGTGCGGAGCAATCCCTTGAGAATATTCTGCCCGGCGTCCAGGTCTTGAGCGGGTCCTTCTTTCAGCCGCTCGACGGCGCGCGTGAAGAGAGTATCCGGGTCGGTCAGGTAGACGTGTGTCCAGCCAACCTGCTGATGATCCTTGGAAGTGGATTCAAGGGAAATCTTTACCCAGGCCCCAGAAACAAGAACCGCACTCAGCAGGAGTCGAGCGATGGACGGAAGCACTTCAGCCTAGTTAGGCACGCACGAGCAACTGTAACTGGGCTTTTTTCCGCCGCTTGTCACTGTCGTACATTTGCCAATTTTGCTGCCCTTGCTCCCGCTGGGCGATTTGGTGGAACACGGGCCGAGCTCAGCCGCGCAGCTGCCGTTCCCGTTGACCACGCAATCTCCCACTGCCAGCAGGTTCATGTCCTGCAGCAAACCCGGCAAACCATCGAGCTTTGCGCACGGGGCGCCATAGGTTTCCTGCATGTAAGCCAAACCCTGCTTTGCGCCGACACCACACACAATCAAAGCGAGTGCGAGTACCAAAATCAATCGTCGAACCTTCATAGTTATCCTCCGAAGTTAGTCTGAGAAGCCCAGCTCTGATGATTCCCCTCCTCAGCTGAGGAGCGGTGGCTGCGCCACCAATAAAATGCTGCGAAGCCACCTTTGAAAGCGCAGACGGGGTGGTGTTGGTCCATGAGATATCAGGGCTGCTTGAACCAACCACCCCGTCCGCGCCTTCATAAAACGTTTTCCCGATCAGCGTCCGCCGAAGGCGACCGCCACCACCGGATCGTAGTGCACGGTGTGGACTCGTTCCGGCAGCTTCCTGGAAATAAGGTCGACCAACGGCATGATCACGGTCGCCGTTTGCGCGGCATCCGGCGGCACGCTCAGGTGGAGCGAGGCGCCATCGGCCATCGGGATGACGACACTCCAACAACGGTGCGAAACCGTCGCGAACTTCTCTTCATAAATCTGTCCGTTGAAGTTCAATTCCGCTGCAGCGAAGCCGAAGCTGCGGCACTGGCCGCACAATCGTTCCCACCACTCGTCAAATGATGCGCAAGATTCCAGCGCGCTCTCGAGTTCCCGGAGTTGAACGTTCATGTCGATCATTCGCTGAAGCGTCCCGCCCATGACCATGTGGCGAGCCGCGGTAAACTCCGCATATCCGAGGTGCTGAATGCCGATCCACGTTCCTGCACAGAATAAGAGAATGACAAACCCGCCGTACTGGTTTTGTTGAACGGACTGGATCAGCGATAAGACGGCTCCAAATGCGCACGCTCCGTAGAGCAGAAAGACAACGCCCCGGGTCGTCATGCCTCGATCCAGGAGCCTGTGATGCATGTGGCCGCGGTCCGCGCCGAAAATGGGTTGCCCGCGGAGGAAGCGGCGCGCGATGGAGAGCGTCACGTCGAGGATCGGCACGAACAGCGCCATTAACGGCGCGACCATGCCAAAAACAGTCGCGGCCTTGAAGCTCCAGATGACGCCGAAGCATCCGAGAAGAAATCCAAGCAGCAAACTTCCGGAATCTCCAAGGAAGACCGTTGCTGGATTGAAGTTGTAGCGCAGGAAGCCCAACAGAGCGGCGCCGAGCGGGACCGCCGCAACCACGAGCGCGCTGTTCTTCCCGAGGATCCCCGCAAGCAAAATGGTGAGCGTGGCGAACAGGCCCGCGCCCGCCGCGAGACCATCCACGCCGTCGATCAGATTAAAAGCGTTGGTGCAAAGAAGAAGCCATCCGAGTGTGAGCGGCAGCGACAGCCAGCTCTCCGTGGTATAGCCGGCAATTCCCATGACGCGCAGTCCGCTCGCATAAGCCAGCCCTGCGCCAATCAGCTCGCCAAGCACTTTTTGCCATGGCTTGAGCGTGATCAGGTCGTCCAGCAAGCCCACGAGAAAAATGATCGCGGCCGCGGGCAGCAGCCGGATCAGGAACTGGATCGCGGGGTTATAAAAGAACGGGTCCCAGACGCCGAGCGCTGCTGTCAAGCCGATCGATATAGCGATCGACGCCACGATCGAGATCCCCCCAACCCGCGGTATCGGGGTGGAGTGGAGCTTTCGCCCGCCGGTGGGGTGGTCCACCAATCCCAGCTTTAGAAACAGATTGCGTATAAGCGGTGTTAAGGCTAACGCACATATGAATGAACTAAATGCAAGTAATGCCGTTGCCAATAGCATGATCAATCCTTGAGAGCTACCGGTTGGTGCTGTTCTCCCGTCATACGTGACGGAAGTGCCCATTAAACTAGAAAAGCATGTACTTGTATCTAGTGCGAAGGTGTATTTGGATTTCGGCGCGATGCGACTTTCGTCCTATGTAAGATCGGCGCCTTGGTGCCCTCCTATCGGATTGGATTCCCCTCCTCAGCGGAGGTAACAACATACTTGGCTAACCAAGTCACGGAAGATCAGCCATGTGCGATCAGCCAAAGCGATTGCTGAGGCTGTTGCGTATTTTGTTAGGTATTAGTGATCGGCGATGGCGGATTGCTCACTTCAGAAGGAGGGGATGCAATCGCTCAAGTGTCCCTGACTCCCCTCCTTTCGAAGGAGGGGTGGCTGCGCCGCACGCGC
>QHXC01000326.1 GCA_003222815.1 Acidobacteriota bacterium
AGCCGTGTGTTCGCGCTGCGGTGATAGACGAAGATGTGGCCCTTGGAATTGGTCGCAACCCCGACAGCTTCGCCGAGAAACTCGCCGGCCGGAACCTTCAGCAAGTTCGGCACCGACGTGTAGGGGATTTCGGGCACATTTTGCGCCGTTGCCTTCTGCTGCGCGAACGCAGGAGCGGCACACAGCACCAAAGCAATAGCGGATACCAACGCGAGACAGCGCTTCATTGGAGCCTCCTCGAAAATTCGGACGAAACAACTGTTTAGCCAGGGACTAAAATCGCGGTCAGTATATACCAAACTGCCAGCGGAGCGATCAAATTGCCGATCCATATTTTTCCGGCCGAACCCTAGTGTCCTGGCAGCGCTCCCTCGTACATTTCGCGGCGAATTACTCGACGATCGACTGCATCACTGCATTCTCGAAGTCGACATTGAGACCCGGAGTGGACGTTTGCGTCATCAGAACGGCGACGACCTTTCCTTGAGGATCCACCCAGAAGTGGGTTCCAAAAGCGCCGCTCCAGCCGAAGCTGCCGGCAGACAAAGCCGTTCCTCTTTGAAGCGGATCGCTCACAACGCGCATGCTCAGTCCATAACCTTCGCCCCGAGCACGGCCCGGCAATGTGTCCGGAATAAATACGGACCTCATCATCTCAACAGTCCGTGGACTGAGCAGCCGTTTTCCATTCAACTGGCCGCCATTGAGGAGCATCAGGCCGAATTGCAAATAATCTTCAGCAGTGGTGAACAATCCACCGCCGCCCGAGAAGAAGACACCATTCATGAAGTTGGGGTTGGCCTGCTTCTGGAGACCATTCGCAGTCCGTGAGTAAAGCGTCGCAATGCGTGCGTTGTACGATTCGGCAGGGTAGAAGAATGTGTCTTTCATGCCGAGCGGTGTGAATATCCGTTGATGCGCGAACTGGTCGAACTTCTGGCCGGAGGCAACTTCGACCACAAGAACGAGCGTGTCGAATCCAGCCTGGGCGCTGTAAGCCCAGCGCGATCCGGGCTGGAATTCCAGCGGAACGCTGCCGAGCCGCGGGATGTATTCGGCATTCGATTCTTTTCCCTTTAAGGCGACCTTTCGGTTTTCCTGGTTGCTGATCCTCCCGCTCACGAGGCCAGACGTATGCGTCAGGAGATCCTTGATCGTGATTTCGCGTTCTGCCGGCACCACGTAGAATCGAATGTCCGCCGTCGCTCCGCTCCTTTGCCCGGCTCCAGCCGCCGCCTGATCCGGCAGAGCAACGCCGACTTTCAAATCTTTAAATTGGGGAATGAATTTCGAAACCGGATCGTTGAGGCGGACTTTCCCTTCCTCGATCATCATCATGACTGCCACGCCCACCACAGGTTTCGTCATCGACATGATGCGGAACATGGTATCCGTCGCCATCGGTTTTTTTGTTTCGATATCCATCAGGCCTTGCGCCTCCAGGTGCGCTATACGGCCATTGCGCGAGACCAGCGTGACCGCGCCCGAGAAACTTCCTGCGTCGAGATGCCTCAGAATCAACTCGTGAATCCTGTGCAGCCGTTCGGAAGAGATGCCGACATCTTCCGGTTTCGCCCTCGGCACTTCCGCCACAACCAGTGCGCTGACGAACGTTAGACAAACAAAAAGCGTGACCGCCGATCTCATGATCAAACGCATAGTGTTCTCCGCTAAAAGATGTACTTCAGTGCACGCAAACAGGAAAATCGCAATGCAGCAAACACTTTGCTGGCATTTTCCATCTCATTCTTACGGCGTTCGTGCGGGCCCTTGAATGTGCTTTGTGTCCTGCTCGTTTTCCTGGCAGATGTATTCCATCAGTTCTTCGCCAGGCATGAAACGCGCGGTGAATGTCACCTTGAATGGCTTGGAGTAGGCGCCGGGATCATCGATCGTGATTTCATTAACTAGAGTTCCGAGATCCTTTCGCGTGTAACGTTCGATCGTGTGCAGCTTTTCGGTGTGGGGGTGGCCTCTGAAATCGAACCAGAATTTGTTATTGAATCCGAGGGTGTCGACAACGAGGGTGTCGCCTTCCCAGCGTCCAATCGAGTGGCCGTACCAGGTCGGGTCGAGATCATCCGGATGCTTACTGACATTCATGAAGATCTGGCGATAGCTGTGAATGTTCCCTTCAAACAGGAAGAAGATGTGCGTCGGTGTTTGCACGATCCGCCAGGGATACGGAGCGATGCGAGGGATACCTGTAGGTAGACAATTCGCCTCAGGATCGTCCTTGGACTGCCTCGCCTTCATGATTTGTTCCGCTTCGGGCAAGAGAGGAACCGTCTCTCCTTTTGCGAGACCTTGAGCGAGGTCCGCTATCGGACCACCGCCATTCCAGACTCCGGACAAGTCGGGCTTGCCATCCGGAAGACGGGGCGCTGGTCCGGTGGGTGCAGGCCGCCCGCGTTGTTGCGCTGCAGACGATGGCATCCCTGACGACATGATCAACACCGCCGCCATCACGGCGGATGAAACCACCAAGCGCTTGGCCACAGCAGATCTCCTCTCTTTTATTGATTGGGATTCGGCGGATTCCCCGCGTCGGTACCGCCCAACCCGGAAAACACCTTCTTCCCGTCAGCCAGAGTGACGGCTCTTGCATTGACCATCTTCGAGCCGTCCTTCGCTTTAGATCCTTCGACGGTCACCTGATCGCCGATTTGCAACGATGTTCTGAGCCAACCGTTCCGCTTGAGCACGTTCGGGCTAGCCAACTCCAAATTCCAGTTGGTGACGTTTCCTTTCTCGTCGACCACGTCGATGTAGAAGCGCGTATGCGGATTCGTCCATTCGATTTTCGTCACTTTACCTTTCAACGTCACCGGCGCGTTCGCGTCGTACTCCGCCGCGAACGCGTGGTGGGCAACAGCCGGTACTGCCGCAATCAGAAGTGCAATAGCCCCTAAGAAGATGCCAAGCTTAGCTCTCATCGCTGACCTCCCTTTAGTCAGAACTTGTTTTGAATTTCCTGGCGAGTGAGTCTATATCGTTCGATTGTTTCTAGCAATATTTTGAGGTACCGGGTAGTGGTCTAGTTTGGAGAAAATCCCAAAGCAGGCTCGTCGCCGCGGGCTTACGAGAACGCTGTAGCAACTTTGTTCCAAACTAGACCACTACCAGATACCGAATGCCGACTAGCTCTCAGGGCAGTGCGATCACTCCTCACACTCCTCGATTCACCTTGACTAAAATCCGTGACGCTGGTATTGGGGAGGGACCGCAGAGCCGCTCGATTAGAACGTGTTCGAAGGAGGTGCGTTTATGCCCGTCGCTTTGTTGCTATTGCTCGTGGCTGCTTTACTGACCCAACAGCCGGCTTCTCCTGCGCTGCAGGCCCAGGAACCCGGCTCCACAGCGGGGTCCGCTCTGGATTTCGAGTTCTTCAGGACGAAAGTACAGCCCATTTTCCTGGCCAAACGGGAGGGCCACACTCGCTGTGTCTCCTGCCATAGTAAGGGCACTCCCATGCGCTTGCAGGCGCTCTCGCCCGGCGCCACCACCTGGAACGAGGAGCAATCCCGCAAGAACTTCCAGGTTGTCGTGACGCGGGTCGTTCCCTACAACCTCCTGCAGAGCAGATTACTTGTGCAGCCGCTTGTGTCTGAGGGCGGAGGCACTTTCTACCACAGTGGAGGCAAACACTGGAATTCGTTTCTCGACTCAGAGTGGCAGACCCTCGCCAATTGGGTGTGCGGACGGAAAACCACCGAGAAGATGGTCGAGTTGACCGGTTCGTGTGCAGCAGAATAACGTCCATTTTTGCAAGGAGCTAACAATGAGAACTGTTGAAGTGGTTCAGCAATGTCTGAAGCCTCTGGCGATCCTTCTACTCGTGCTGCCGTTGACGGCAGCCTCAGATCAGGTTCGGATCCTTCAGAGCAACGCCGCCGGAGATAGAGTACACATCATTGACCCCGTCACAAACAAGGTCGTGGGAGAGATCACAGGCGTCGAGGCGGTCCATGGGGTAACGGCGTCCCCCGACGCAAGCCGGATCTACTTTAGTAGTGAGGCTGACGATACGCTGGACGTGGCCGATGCAAAGACGCTGCAAGTGGTCAAGAAAATCCCTCTCTCCGGCCGCCCCAACAACATCGCTATTAGTCCTGACGGGCGGCGAGTCTATGTCGGGATCAGGGAGAAGGTCGGGAACAACCCGGGTGTAGCGGATGTTATCGATACCACCTCTCTCTCGAAAGTCAAGAGCATCCGGACGGAAGGGCCTGTGCACAATCTTTATGTGTCCCCGGACGGCAAGTACGTGGTCGCGGGCGATGCCTCCGCCGGTGGGTATGTAAGCGTCCTCGATACTCAGACTGACGCGCCCGCGTGGTCGATTCAACTGGGCGCCAGCATCCGTCCGATGACGATGTCGAAGAATGCCGATGGCTCGACCCGGTCGTTATTCGTCCAGGTCGGTGACTATCACGGGTTTGTGGTCGTGGATTTTAAGACGCGCAAGGAAGTCACTCGCATCACACTCCCCAAGTTGCCCCCCGGGAGAGTTCCGATCCCGACAGGCTCCGCTGAATCTCACGGCATGGCCGTCACTTCTGATCAAAAGACGCTTGTGGTCTGCAGCCGGCTGAACAATGCTCTCTACTCCTACTCACTACCTGATCTGAAGCTGGTGGGAACAGCCTATCTTAGCGGGAGGGGCGCCGCCTGGGTGACGGTCACGCCTGACGGCAAGAGGGCCTATGTGGCCGACCCCGTGGGGAACAACACGTTGGTAGTCGACATCCCGTCGATGAAAGAGGTGGCCAAAATCCCGGTCGGTCAGGTGCCGAAGCGCAACTACACTATGGTGATCCCCGCTGGGAAGTCGGCCACGCAGTAGATCGGTTTCCTGACCCTCAAGGAGGTTCGATATGGCGTTCACACTTCTCGTCAATGGCGTCCAGTATGGCGTGGACGCGGAACCGGAGACGCCGCTGTTGTGGGTGCTTCGCGATTCGATCGGCCTCACCGGCACGAAGTATGGGTGCGGCATCGGCCAGTGCGGCGCCTGCACCGTGCTGATCGATGGCCTGGCGGTGCGCTCCTGCTTCTTGCAGGCGAGCCGGGCCATCGGTAAGAAGATCACCACCATCGAAGGGCTGTCGACCGACGGATCGCACCCGGTCCAGCTTGCCTGGAAGGAGTTTGACGTTCCGCAGTGTGGCTACTGCCAGTCCGGGCAGATTCTGGCAGCGGTGGCGCTGCTCGAAAAGCAGCCAAAGCCCACGGACGCCGACATCGATGCCCAGATGACCAACGCCTGCCGGTGCGGGACCTATCACCGCATCCGCCAGGCAATCCACCGGGCAGCCGCCCTGCGCGCCTAGTCGGGATAAGCGGAGCGAATGCAAGCCCGCCAGGGCGCAGCAACTAGAAGATGAGCGGAGCGAATGCAAGCCCGCCAGGGCGCAGCAACTAGAAGAGGACACCATGAGTGAGAAGAAGACAGAACAACCAGAGGGCAAGATAGCCCCGGAGGGCACAACAGAAATGGATCGCCGGGAGTTCCTCGCCACCACCGCTGCGGTCGGAAGCGCGAAGCGATGGTTCCCGAGATCAACGCCTGGATTACGATCGCGCCCGACGACACGGTGACCATCCGCGTCGGCCAGACGGAACTCGGAACCGGCACGCTCACCGTGAACCCGATGATGGTGGCCGAGGAGCTCCAGTGTGATTGGAAGAAGGTCCGGGCCGAGTACGCGTCGGCCAACCGTGACGTGAAAGAGAAGGCGCCGGAGTGGACACTGAAGATACCCGGCAGCGGGGAAACCGATCCCGGCGGCGCCGCGCCGGTGGAGCTTCGCGGCATGGACGGCGTGTATCGCCGCATGATCATCCACTCGAGCGGGAATGTGCGGGAGAGCCGCTACTACCTGCAGCAGGCGGGCGCCGAAGCCCGCGAACGGCTTCTGCTGGCCGCAGCCACGGAGTGGGGCGTGCCCGTATCGGAACTGGTGGCGAAGGACAGCATCATCACTCATGCCAAGACCAAGCGCCGGACCACCTATGGGGCGATCGCGGCCAAGGCGGCCCGAACGCCGCTGCCCGATCCATCCAAGATCAAGATCAAGACCCCCGACAAGTACACGCTGCTTGGGACCGAGCAGAAACACTTCGACGTGCCGCTGAAGGTGACCGGTGAGGCTATCTATGGAATCGACGTCCGCCTGCCCGGCATGCTCTACGCCGCCGCCAGGGCGTGCCCGGTCTGGGGTGGAGACGTCAAGAGCTACAACTTCGAGGCGATCAGGAACATGCCCGGCGTCCACTCCGTCGTGCGGTTGCCGTTCAATGCCCTGACCAAGAGCGCCAACTTCTTGTGCGGCGGAGCCGCCGTCATTGCCGACTCGTGGTGGAGAGCCAAGACCGCTCTCGATGCGATGCCAATCGAGTGGGATTACGGTCCGGCCGCTGCCGTCACGTCGGCCTCCTTGTACGAGGACCACGTGGCCGCGGCCAAGCTTCCCGGTGAACCGAAAACCAACGAGGGCAACGTCGACGAAGCCATGGGCCGGGCGGCCAAGGTAGTCGAGGCGGTGTACTCGGTGCCCTTCTCGCCACGCGCCCGCATGGAGCCGGGCAACGCGACGGTCCTCGTGACCGACAATCGAGTCGATATTTGGAGCGGAGACCAGGATCCGCAGGGGCTCCTTCGCAGGGCGGCCAAATTGACAGGCATTGCCCCCGAGAACGTGTATATCCATACGACGTTCCAGGGTGGCGGCTACGGCAGCAACGGCAATGGGCCCCAGGGCGAACAGGCCGTGGTTGTGGCCAACGCCCTCAGGGGGCGGCCGGTCAAGACCTTATGGACCCGCGAAGAAGACTGGGGGACCGGCACCAGGTATCGCCCGATGAGCATCTGTTTCTTCAAGGCGGGTCTGGATGCCGGCGGATGGCCGATCGCGATGGAAGTGCGTCACGCCACCACGTGGAATCTGGGCGATATGGGGTATCGTGGGCTGTCGGCGCCGCCTTATTTCGTGCCGAACTACCGCCTCACGCTTCACTCCCCGAAGACCCACGTTCCGATCGGGACGCGCCGCGGGACCGGCGCAGCCCCCAATGCCTTCTACATGGAAAGCTTCATCGATGAGCTGGCCCACGTCACCGGCAAGGATCCGTACTTCTATCGCCGCGAGCTGCTCGCGCGCAATCCTGCCGAGCCCAAGCAAGGGATCGGAGGCTTTGCTCACCGCGATGACTTCTTGAAGGCCCTCGACATGGTAGCCAAGATGTCGGGGTGGGGAACGCCGTTGCCCGAAGGCTGGGCGCGTGGCATCGCCATCGACGACCGACGCCGGCCGACGCGGACGACCTCGACCATTTGTGCCCAGGTGCATACCGTCGAGGTCACCAGACGCGGCCAACTGAAGCTCCATCGTGTGGACGTGGCCTTCGAGCAGGGGTTTGCGCTCATGAACCCGCTTTCGGTTCGAAAGCAGATCGAAGGGCAGATCGCCTGGGGATATGACGACACGATGTACCAGGCGACCACGCTCCAGGACGGGCGCGCCGTCGAGCGCAACTTCGATAAGTTCCCAGTATCCCGCATGAACGAGTATCCGAAGCAGATCAACATCGCGTTCCTGAAAACGAACAGATGGATCACTGGTGCGGGCGAGGAAGCGATCCCGCAGATCCCTCCGGCGATCCTCAACGCGGTGTTCAAGATTACCGGCAAGCGGTTCCGGTCCATCCCGCTTAAGAACCACGACTTGAGCTGGGGCTAACGGGCTGCCGGCCGTCAGAGAGGCTTTGCACAAAAGGTCAGCCGTGAGTCGGTTGCTCATCCAGTTCCTGCAGCAGGCTTTGGTACACCTCGCTACGATGCAATGCGGAGCAGTCTGATCAAGTTCCCGCCCAGGATCGCTTCCTTTTGAGAATTGCTTAGGAAAGGCGCGTTGAGGACGAAATCGATGCCAATGGGCCAGTCAAAGGGATAGTCCGTCCCATAGACCATGTGACTGACGCCGACTTCAGCGAACAGATGTCGCAGACCCTCCTCGTGAAAAATCATCGTGTCGATATAAAGCTGTTCCTTGAAATACTCGCTCGGTTTTTTCTTGAGCGCCTTGCAGTCGGCACCGCCGCCCCGCCCGCATAATGCATCCGACCTGCCGCTGTACGAAGGCAGGTACCCTCCGGCATGAGCGGCGCAGATCTTGAGCCCAGGGAAACGATCAAGCGTTCCCTCAAAAATGAGGTGAGAGAGAAACACCGTGGTCTCCAACGGATTTCCAATCGTGTTGCCCAAACCACCCTTTCCCTGCAATCGCGGGTTCTGCGTGGTACCAGGTGCGGCCTGTGGATGCATGAAGAGCAGCACCCCGAGTTGCTCCGCTTTTGCCCAGAACGGATCGAACTTACGGTCAGAGAGCTCCTGGCCTTCGACGCTGCCTCCGATGGCGGCGCCACGCAGTCCCAGCTTTTTGACCGCCTCGTCCAACTGATCGGCCGCCAGATCCGGGTGCTGCAACGCGACGGTGGCCATTCCCACAAACCGATCGGGATGCTTGGCACACCATTGCGACAGTTTTTCATTCTGAAGCTTAATAAGGTCGCGAGCCAAAGCGCGGTCGGCCGAGTAGCCCCAGGCGTTGACGTTGATGGCCTGATAGTCGATGCCCTGGGCGTCCATATCGGTCAATCGCTGCGGATTGCCGAGCGCAATGTTGCCCGTTAGGTTGTTCCTCGCCGCTGCAGCCAGAGGTGTATCCTTGACCAGGTCCCAGACCTCCGGCACAAAACAGTGGGCGTGAGCGTCCACGGTTTTCACGCGACGACCGCCGATGAACAACTCGCGGCGCTTGCCTGGGGGCGCGCCGATCTGACCGCCGATGAACACTCCGGCCGCTGCACCCGCTGCGTTCTTGAGGAACTCTCTGCGATTCGGCATTGTCTTCTCCTTGGGCATTGAGAATTGGGAATTGAGAATTGAGCATTGGTCAGGTTTGGTCTGAGCTGACCAATGCTCAATTCTCAATTCCCAATTCTCATCCGAGCGTTGTTTCTAGAAAGTGTACTGAGCGCCGAATTTGACCAGGCGCCCGCCCATGATCTGTATCGGGTTCCGCCACTGGTTATTCTGCAGACTATACCGGGTCTGCTCGTTCAGGACGGTGCTGTTGTTGAGAATGTTATAGACGTCGAAATTCGCCT
>QHXC01000327.1 GCA_003222815.1 Acidobacteriota bacterium
CGCCAGTGCATCGACGGCCACTGGGATCTCGCTCACATCGGCTTTTCGCTGCTGTTTTACCGACGCCTTCTCTTCATCCTTCATCGGACGGGAGGACTGGCAAATCTGCGTCGTTCCATTAACGAGGGCTGCGATGCCGGTGCCGCTGCCTCCGCCCGTGACCTGGATGGTCGCATTGGGATGGTCTTTCATGTATACCTCCGCCCAACGTTGACCAAGCTGCAACATCGTATCAGAGCCCTTCAGAGTGATGTTCTGCTTTCCCGCCGGAGGGGCGGCGCAGCTTGTTACTAGCGCTGCAATAAGCGGAAGTGTCAGTACTATCAAATGTTTTTTCGTCATTCCACGAGAATAGCTCATCGAATGTTACAGTTTGGCAAACTGGCCGTTAACAGTTTCAAACGTGGGGTGTTGCCGAAATTTCACGTACTTGTCACCCACAAACCGACCTCTTTTGTGCAAAGAATGAAGCGCGATGTCCAAAAAGATTCTCATCGTGGAAGACGACCACGACGTGGTCAAGCTACTGAAGTACAACCTGGAAAAGGAAGGCTTTAAGGTGAATTACACAACGGATGGAAGTCTGGCCCTGGCCGAAATCCGCCGGGGCGAGCCCGATCTTGTGATTCTCGATCTCATGCTTCCTGGACTCGACGGCCTGGAAATCTGCCGCCAGCTGCGGCGCACCGAAAAGTACTCCTCCATGCCTCTACTGATGCTGACCGCCCGCGATGAAGAAGCGGATCGAGTGGTTGGGTTGGAAATGGGTGCTGACGACTATGTGACCAAACCGTTCAGCATGCGCGAGTTGGTTGCGCGCGTCCGCGCCCTTTTGCGAAGGCGCGAACCCTTGGGTTCGGCCAAAGCCACATTGCAACGGGGCAGTCTCGTCATCGATCCTTCCGCTCACAACGTGACCTTGTACGGACGCAGAATCGAGCTCAGCGCTCTCGAGTTCCGGTTGTTACACCATCTTGCATCGCACCCTGGGATGGTCTTTTCCCGCGACCAGCTTCTCGACCGTGTATGGGGCAATGATCGCAGCGTCACTCCACGCAGCGTCGATGTCTATGTGCGCCGCGTCCGTGAGAAGATCGAACCTGCACCTCAGACTCCGGCCTATATTCAAACAGTCCACGGCGTCGGCTACCGATTCGCCGCAGAACCCGAATAACAAGAGCGGAGCCAACCGCGGGGATGGACCGCTATCCATGAGCAGAGACGAACAGCCGAATGCGCTGGACGATTTCGTCTCGCACGTGCCGGAATGCGGCAAGTTGCCCTTCCCCGGTGATCTCGGCCGGATCATCGAATCCCCAATGGATGGGCTCGGCGCCTGGCGGTTTATAATCTTCACTGTAACAATTTTTTAACACGGGCCGATTTCAGAGCGAGATATTATCTGTGCCCTTGCCTATGCCAGTCATTGCTGCAATAGACGTTGGAAGTAACGCCATTCGACTGGCTATCGCGATGCTCACGCCTGATGGCCATCATGAAGTCAGTCACAATGCCCGCGAAGCGCTAAGGCTCGGACAGGATGTGTTTGCCACCGGAAGCATTTCACCGGCAAGCATGGAAAGGGCTGTGGAGGCGTTCGGTAGGTTCCGGGAACAGATCGAACGGCACGCTGTGGCTTCTGTCAAAACAGCTGCAACCAGCGCTGTGCGTGAAGCCGCCAACCGCGACTCCTTTGTGAGCCTGATCGCCGAGAAATGTGAAATCCAGATTTCCATTATCGGGCCCGAAGAAGAGGCCAGACTGGTCCACCTCGCGCTTAAGGAACGCATCAATCTGAAAAACAGGCTGGCGTTACTGATCGATATCGGTGGCGGGAGCGTTGAAGTCAGTCTCGCCACGCACACGGGAATTCTGTCCACCGAGAGTTACCAGATGGGCAGTGTGCGGCTGCTGCAGATTCTGGAGCATGAACGTCTCGGCGAAAAGCGGTTCAATCAGCTTGTCAGCAAATATGTCGATACCATCGAGCAACGGCTAAAGAGGGAACTCGGTGAACAACAAATTGACTGTTGCATTGGGACCGGAGGCAGCATTGAATCCCTTGGCGAGCTGCGGCGGGCAATGTTCGGCAAGAACAATACTTCAAAAATCAGGGCAGAGGAATTGGACTCCGCTGTGAAAACGCTTCAGGGAATGAACATCGATGAACGAATCCAGAAGCTCCAGCTACGTCCCGATCGCGCGGACGTGATCGTACCCGCGGCAATCGTCCTGCAAAAAATCGTTCATCAAGCAGGCGTGGATGAACTCATGATCCCAGGAATCGGGTTAAAGGATGGGTTAATCCTCGAAATGGTCTCGGAGCAGTTTTATCCCGAGAAGCACCTGGACTACGACCAGGTCATCAGCTCGGCCCTTCAACTCGGCCGCAAATACGCCTTTGACGAGCCGCATAGTAAGGCTGTGGCTTGTCTGTCGCTTCAGATTTTCGATCAGACCCGTTCCATTCATGAATTGGACAGAGAGAGCCGCACGTTGCTGGAAGTCGCTGCGCTCCTGCATGACGTCGGGCAGTTCATCAGCGTATCGAATCATCACAAACACACGTTCTATGTCTTGCAGGCAAATCCGGTGATCGGGCTGACGCCGGCACAAATGGATATCGTTTCCAATGTGGCTCGCTACCACCGGAAGTCATCACCAAAGCTTCAGCACAAGAATTATGAACATCTCTCACCCAAGCAACGGAACATCGTTTCAACGCTCTCGGCCATTCTGCGGGTGGCCAATGCGCTGGATCGCGAACACTCCGGAAACGTGCGGGGGGTGGATCTCACGTTTAAAAAACCCAAATTCAGCATCCGGCTGAAGGGAGAAGGCGAGATGTTGTTAGCCAGTCCCGGGCAAACTCATCGCTGTCGAGGGACTGGACGGCTCGGGAAAGTCCACCCAAATCTATCTGCTGAAGCGTTGGCTCGAGATGGAAGGCTATAAGATCTTTTTCACGGAATGGAATTCATCAACAATCGTCAAACGGGCAACCCGAAAAGGCAAGAAGCGCCAACTTCTCACGCCAACCACTTTCTCGATGATTCATTGCACCGATTTCGCCGATCGGTATGAGCGTCAAATTCTGCCCTTGCTGCATGCGGGTTACATCGTACTGGCCGACCGCTATATTTACACCGCCTTTGCGCGGGACGTGGTGCGTGGCTGCGATCGAGACTGGATTCGAAAACTCTACAGTTACGCCCGGCCGCCGAACATTACATTTTTTTTCAATGTTCCGCTGAAAGTCGCACTCGGACGGATTCTCGACGGCCGGGCACGTCTCAAGTACCACGAAGCTGGCATGGATATGGGTTACTCCAAGGACCCCTACGAGAGTTTTCGCATTTTCCAAGGGAAGGTTCATCAGGAATACCGAAGGATCGCGCAGGAATATGATTTCGCGCGGATCGATGCCACCGAGCCACCGGACGTCCAGCAGGCCAAAGTCCGCGAATTCGTCGAAAGGACCATTGATCTGCCACGCTACCGGTGGCACGAGACGCCCTACTACCCGGAGCCAAGTTAAATAGATGCGGCAACCCAAACGTTTCTACGGAAAAGGATTACCAGATGTGAACCTGGAGTCGCTCAACGGTCAGCTCATCGTCGTTGAAGGCGCCGACGGGTCCGGGCGCTCGACGCAAATCAATTTGCTCCGCAATTGGTTAGAGAGACTAGGTTTTCCAACCGTGAACGTCGGCCTCAAGCGATCGATGCTGGTCAGCCGGGAACTCGAGTCCGCAATGCGAGGAAACATTCTAGGAACACGAACCCTCAGCCTGTTCTATGCAACCGATTTTGCGGACCAATTCGAAAACCGGATTCTGCCAGCGCTTCGAGCTGGATTCGTCGTCCTCGCCGATCGATATATCTATACGCTGATGGCTCGAGCGATTGTCCGGGGGATGGAGGCGGACTGGATTCAAGAGGTGTACAGCATCGCCCTTGTGCCCGATGCCGTGTTCTACATCGCCGTGAGTCCTGAGGTACTCGTTGAACGTAATCTTCGCAAACATGCGGTGCTCGACTATTGGGAGTCCGGAATGGACATGAATCGTTCCCAAAACATGTACGACAGCTTCATCGGCTACCAGAAGGACATCCAACGGCAATTCCGGAAGATGCAGAAGGTCTATGGCTTCGAGACTGTGAATGGAAATCGCACGCCTCGGGCGATTCAAAGGGAACTCCAATTGAAAATCGAATCGATCCTGAATGGTAAGACTCCGGCAGTCGTTGAAAGAAACGTCGAAATCGCATCGCACGACCGCATTTTCGTGAGTCGGACATGACACCGACTAGACCTCAAATTACAAATCCTCGTCTTCGGAAAGATCTTGTTATCGGCCTGGAGCACCTGCGGTCCGAGACCAGGGAGATCTCGAGGTTGTATGTGGCAAACCTGCAACGGGATCTGGTTCAATTAATTGACTTCATCAACGCGGCTGGAACCGGCAAGCCGAACAGGCAACGACACCTCAGTTCCACTTTGGCGCTTATGAAGCAGACACTGGACGAAATCACAATCAAGCCGGAAAAGGGCCGCCGAAAGGACTTGAGGCGCATCGAGCAAGCCATCCGTTCGATGATGAAACTTGCGTTGAACAACAAAACTCATGTCTGATCAGAACATTCTCATTCGGGCTCTGGATACCCGCTGGCGCCGGTTACGGAAGGAATGGGACCGGACCAGAAGCAAATATTCCAAGGACGCCGTCCATGATCTGCGTGTGGCCGCCCGCCGGCTGATCGCCGTCCTCGACACACTCCGAAGCCTTGTCGATGATCCGGAAATCGAGGAATGCCGGCGCCGCGTCAAGAAATCCCTCGGCGCCCTAAGCCCACTCCGGGACGTGCAGGTTCAGCGTTTGTCTGTCTCCAAGATGGCGCGGCGCTTCCCCCAGCTCAAAGGATTTCAAAAGAGCCTGACTGAAAAGGAAGCTAGAGCCGCGAGGAAAGTGAAGAAGCTCCTGAGGAAAGGCACAAAGCTCGGCCTCGTCATCGCGCAAGCAAAAAGTGCCGCTGAGGACCAAGTAGACGACAAGGCCATTATCAGGATCGCTGATAAGCGCTATCGCGAAGTTATCCGGCTGGGTAAAATGGTCGATCCATCGAACACTGCGACAATTCACCGAATGCGGCTGGCATTCAAAAAATTCAGGTACACGGCTGAAGTCGTCCAGCCATTGATCAAAAAAGAAGTGACCTCGGCCCGTTTGAGACAGTTCCATGCGTTTCAGACAATGATGGGTAACATTCAGGACATTGAAGTGCTTTCGGCAAAACTGACCAAATGGGCTCGAAAGGAGGAAAAACGCATTGAGGATCTGAAACCCGTCCTCGCGGAACTCGACCGGCAGAAAGAAAAGGCCGTCACCACCTTCATGAACTCCGCTCACAAGGTCCACACCTTTTGGAAGATGACGCCACCTCGTCCTGCGAGTGTGGAGCTCGAGACCCGGAGTGAGGCGGCCGCCTTCGCGGAAATCCGTGAGACCGTACCCATCCTTCGGGTGGCCTCTCCGAGCAGGAGAGATCTGTCCAAAAAATGAATCTTTACATCCTTAGACACGGCATCGCCGTGCCGCCAGGCACGCCAGGCATCAAAGACGAGGACCGGCCGCTGACGAAGGACGGAAAGCGCAAGATGAAGGCGATTGCCGAAGGCATGCTTGCCATAAAACTTCAGCTCGGCAGGATCCTCTCCAGCCCATACGTCCGGGCCCGTGAGACGGCCGAAATCGTTGGGCAGGTCTTCGGTCTCAAGATCGAACTTGGGAAGCCGCTGATACCCAGTGGCAACCCGCACCAGTTGATTTCACATCTTGTGAAAGTTCATGAAGATAATGTCTTACTGGTTGGACACGAACCCCATCTCAGCGAGTTCGTCTCCGTTTTGATTTGCGGCAATCCCGAAGCTCAAATCGAATTAAAGAAGGGCGCGCTATGTAAAGTAAGCTCGAACCATCTCATCTACGGACGCTGTGCGACTCTCGAATGGCTGTTGGCTCCCGCACAGCTCCGAACGCTTCGCTGACAGGGATTTTCGCCGCAATCAGGACCAGTCTTCCTCTCACGTAGGTCGCTTGAACTTTCACGGGATCGATCGGCTGCGGAAAATGCACTGCACGAAATAGACGAGGGTAATGGCAGTTTTCGCCGGACTGCACTACCAGATCATCCCGAGTTACAAGGACGCTCATCGCTACTGGATCGATAATCCTCAACGCGATTTTCAAGACAAAGAAGCCACGCTTCTCAATCAGTTCAACTTCCGGTTTCCACAACAGTTGCTTTTCCGCCTCTAGCCAGTCTTCGAGGTCCAGCGCACCGGAACCACACCGATCGTGAAATATCTCATAGGCTCTCTTCGTAATGTCATCGTAGACGTTTTCTATCTCATCGAGAATTGTGCTGCCGATTCGAATGGGAATGGCTTGCATAGCGCAACCGTACAGGCCGGGTGTTACGCCATTTTTACGAAGATGTGAAAAATATCGAACGCGCAGTTGGTTTAGGGACGAGCCGACAAACACAGTTCGCGTTGAGGCTCGATTTTTAACCGCAGATTACGCGGATAAGATCTTATCTGCGTAATCCGCGCTACCTTAATAACCTGTACGCGGTCGCGGCAATCACGCCTGCGGCTGGAATAGTAATAATCCATGCCCAAACAATCCGGCGTGTGATTCCCCATTTCACCGCTGTCAAGCGCCGTGTTGCGCCGACGCCGACGATTGCGCCGGTGATCGTGTGCGTGGTGCTAACCGGAATTCCGCCAAGGGCCGCACCGATGAGGCTGATGGCTCCGGCAGTCTCGGCGCAGAATCCGCCCACAGGTTTGAGGACCGTGATTTTTTGACCCATGGTGCGGACAATACGCCAGCCACCCGACAGCGTTCCCAATCCGATCGCTGCATGGGCCATCAGGACCACCCAGAACGGAATGTCGAAAGTTTTTAGATATCCTCCAGTGAACAGGACCCCGGCAACGATCCCCATTGTCTTTTGTGCATCGTTTGTGCCATGACCGAGACTGAATAGGGCCGCCGAAATCAGTTGCAATCGCCTGAAATACTTGTCAACTCTCGAAGGCGCACTGTCTCGAAATAACCAGAGCATCGTGGTCATGAAGGAAAGTCCGAGAATCAGCCCGATCACCGGTGAAAGCACGATGAAGACGAGGGTCTTCGTCCAGCCCGACGGGATGATTACTCTGAAACCCGCCTTCGCCACCGCGCTCCCCGCATAGCCCCCGATGAGAGCGTGGGATGAGCTGGTAGGCAATCCGAATAACCATGTAATGATGTTCCAGGCGATCGCTCCAACAAGGCCAGCGAATATGACCTTCTGATCCACGGCGTTGATATCGATCATGCCGGCGCCGACCGTCTTGGCCACACCGACACCGAAACCAAAAGCCGCAACGAAGTTGAAAAATGCGGCCCAGACCACAGCCTGACCGGGCGACAGCACACGCGTCGAGACCACGGTAGCAATCGAATTGGCCGCATCGTGAAAGCCGTTCAGGAAATCGAAGACCAGAGCCGTAAAAATAATCCCTACGACAACAAGAAATGTCGTTGATGTGTAGTCCATGTTAGAGTTGACCCCATGGGTCTCAGTTCAATTGTTAGGTTCCTGCTACCCAAAGACGACAAATTTCTCAACTACTTTGAACAGGCTGTGGACAACCTGAAAAAGGCCGGAGATCTTTACGAGAGCTTGTCCAAAGTGCATTCGCGCGCCGAGCTCATTGGGGTACGTGATGAAATCAAGCGCCTCGAGCATATTGGAGATGAAATCACGCACAAGATTTTTGAAGAATTAAACCTCTCATTCATCACACCATTCGATCGAGAAGACATTTACGATCTCACGAAAAGCATGGACGATGTGCTCGATCTCATCGACCACGTTGCGGACCTCCTGCTCCTGTATCAAATCGACAAATTAGATAGTGAGTTTTCACTCCTGCTCAATGTCGCCAACCGGGCTATCGGAGAAATCCACCAGAGTATCCGACTCCTGCGCCAGATGAACTACGACTCGCTGCGCGAGCATATTGTACGCGTTCACGAAATGGAAAACGAAGGAGATCGGCTCTACCGTTTATTCATGGGAAAACTGTTTGCAGAGCAAAGGGACGCGATCCAACTCCTGAAATACAACTCGCTCTACAATGAAATGGAACACGCCATCGACAAGTGCGAGGACCTCATGAATTCGCTGGAATCGATCATGCTCAAGAACGCCTAGCGAGTTCGCGGCTTCTCCACATTAAATCGAATTAAT
>QHXC01000328.1 GCA_003222815.1 Acidobacteriota bacterium
CGGAAAGTTGCGTCGCTTTCCTGGATCCACTGATCGTATCGTGGGACATCGATCTCGCTTCCTTTGGCCTGCAGATCGTCTTGAATCGCAGAGCCGCTCCGGCGCACTTGAAGAAATTTGAATTTGTTGAACGGAAATCGGGGGGACCCTCCGTTGAACAGGCAGGACTACAGGAATTCCTGAAAGATCGTTCTCTTAGCGGAGACGCGACCCCAGAGGAAGTCGAGTTTCTGAAACAGCTGCATTCCCATAATGGGCGGCGGCCAACTGCGCTGTATTACTATCGCGAACTGCAAAACTTGCGAGACCCTCTCCATTTCCGTCGCAAGTAGCCATGTGCACGTTTAGCCACGTGCGCTGAATGAAACCAGGAGGTACTGATGAGGGCGGAAAAAGCCGAAATTCCAATCACAGATTTTATTAAAGTGTGGTGTGAACACTGCGGCATCCGGATTGACCCGAATGAAGAACGGACCGGAGTTGGCGTCAAGACCTATCATCCACATTGTTACTCCAAACTCTTTTCTGCCGTTCCCAAGCCGAAAGGGTTACCTCTCGCAGGCCGTTAGACGGATTGAAGCCGGATACGCAACGGGCGGAAGGCTCTACTTCAATCGTGCAAGACCAAATCGGTCAACAGTTCCGTCTTTACGGTGAGTTCTCCGTTGTAGTCAATCAGTCCCATTGCCCTGAATTTGTTCATGAAGTGAGTGATGCGAGACCGCGTGGTGCCAACCATTTCGGCCAGGGTCTCATGACTCAATACGGGGATACTGGCATCCGTCATGACACTATGCTCCCGTAACCGCGCGAGTTTCAGGAGAACACGGGCCAGCCGTTTCTCGCTATGATTGAAAAGCTGATCGCAAAGATCTTCCTCCAGGTCGATGTTGCGGGCCAACAATAACGCCATGAATTTTTCGGAAAGCTCGGATTGCTCGTGAAGAGCTTGAACCATGGATCGGCTAGCGACCCGGAATACAGTCGATGGTTCCAATGTTTTTGCCGTGCTCATCCGGAGAGAGTGGCCGACCAGCGAACCTTCACCAAAAAAGTCATGGGGACCCAGCATCGCCAGCACGGCCTCCTTCCCTCCCGTCGAGACTACGGTGATCTTCACTCTTCCGGCCTGAATAAAATAGATGGCATCGGCGCGGTCGCCCTGAGAAAAGATCTTTTCACCTTTCCGAAAATTCATCTCCTGCTTGCCGTCTGTGATTTTTCCGAGAAGCCTCGCGACGTAGAGATCCGTAGAGGTGTCGATTGCTGCCTTCACTGCCCGGGTCATAAAAGGGAATCTTACAACGGTCTACCTCAGCCTGCAACCGGTGTGTGCTCTTCGGTACGTCTTAGCACAGACAGGTGTAAAGTAACCCTTGATGTAGCCAAAACCACCTAGCGCGATAAGAGTGGTGATTGCCGATTCTGTGAGCGCCGTGCTGGCCGTAGAGAGAACGACGTACGGACCGAGCGGGATAAAGCCGCCTGCGATGTAAGCTCCCGCAATCGTTCCTGCACTGAGAACCGCTCGCCTGGGATTGGGTTTCTCAAGACCGAGCTCAAATCGCATCATAAAGTCAACCCAGGCGCATGAGAGTTTCCTTAATTGTGGATTTTCTGAGCACTAACTCCTGTGACGCCATCCGCCAAACTGAACGGCGGCTACAGGCTGTGCAATTGTGAACAGTATGTACCCACATTAGGGGCCACAATCTCAACGTGGATAGAGAAAACCCGGAATGCGATGCGGCTGTGGCTGGGCTTCGGAGGCAAGCACACACGGTTACACTTCAGAACTCCCAAAACAGTACCTGGTATGTTGCCGACGGAGGGATTTACACGGGCTACATCGCAAGCAGCGACGAACTGGTTGAACTGAGAAGGGCAAAGAAACTGAACATTCGCGGAATAAAAGAACGCGGCTAGGTTAACGCTCATGGCAAACCGCAAGAGACCCCAGTGGCTACTGCCGCTCGCTTATCTGCTGTCATTTGCAATACTCTGGTATTCGTTTCGGCTTTCCTCGGCTCCCGCGCAACCGAAACAGATTTCCTACAGCGAGTTCTTATCTGAAGTCCGCACAGGTCATGTGGCGGAAGTCGGTATCGATGAGCAGCTATTCATAGCAACACTCAAGGTGGATCCCGCCAAGAAAGAAGCCGCACAGCAGATCTCAACACAACGGCTTCCGGGCATGGACGAAACTGCATTGTTGGGAGATCTTGAAGCGCAACATGTGACCTTCTCAGGCCAGATCACAAAATCCTCATGGTGGAGTCTTTTGCTCCCATGGGTGATACCGATCCTGTTTCTGGTGCTCATCTCTGGATACGCCAATCGCCGGCTCGGTCAAACACCCGGTCCGCTCACTTTCGGCAAGAGCCGCGCCAAGATCCACGACCAGTCGACCGAAATTAATGTCAGCTTCAAAGACGTAGCCGGGGTTGATGAGGCCAAGACCGAATTGATGGAAGTGGTCGATTTCCTCAAGCAGCCGAAGAAGTACCAGCCGAAGCGGGTGTTCCATTCTTTTCGATTTCCGGATCGGAGTTCATCGAGATGTTCGTCGGCGTCGGCGCGGCCCGCGTTCGAGATCTGTTTGAACAAGCCAAGCAAAAGGCCCCTTGCATCATCTTTATCGATGAACTGGATGCAATCGGAAAATCGCGCGCCGGCGGCCGGGGAGGAATTTTTAGCAATGATGAGAGAGAACAAACGCTCAATCAACTGCTGGCGGAGATGGACGGCTTCGATACGTCAAAGGGAGTCATCATCATGGCTGCTACCAACACACCCGAGGTGTTGGACGCGGCACTGATGAGAGCCGGGCGATTCGATCGTCAGATCATCGTTGATCGTCCTGATCTCGAAGGCCGCGAAGCGATCCTCAAAATCCATGTCGGCAAGGTCACGCTCTCGCCCGACGCCGACTTGAAGGTCATAGCGGCGCGCACGCCGGGTATGGTCGGAGCGGATCTCGCCAATATCGTCAATGAAGCGGCATTGCTGGCTGTCCGCCGTAACGGCAATCAGGTCCAGATGCGCGATCTGGAAGAAGCCATCGATCGCGTTATGCTCGGCCTCGAGAAAAAGAATCGTGTGATGACCGCCAGCGACAAGGAACGTGTGGCTTACCATGAGACCGGCCACGCGCTCGTCGCGTTGTCTGTGGAACATGCTGTTCCGGTGTATCGGGTCTCGATCATCCCGCGTTCGGTAGGGGCTCTAGGACACACGCTGCAGCTACCGACCGAGGAAAGATATCTGATGACGCTGCCCGAGCTGGAAGACCAGATTACTGTGATGATGGGAGGCCGGGCCGCCGAAGAGAGCGTCTACAATGGCGTGATTTCAACCGGAGCTGGGGACGACCTCCAACGCGCGTCCGAACTCATACGGCAGATGGTGATGCGGTTCGGCATGAGCGATCGGCTCGGTCACCTTACCTATGGCGCTCCGCACAACGCTCAATTCCTCCGGTTTCCGTTCACGTCGGAGGAACGCAACTACAGCGAAAAAACCTCCGAAGCCATCGATGAGGAAGTGCGCCGGATTTCGGACAGACTTTATCTGCGCGCAAAGACAGTATTGACAAGCCGTCGAGCCGAGTTGGAGCGAATCGCTCGTGAGCTGATTCTGAAGGAAACGCTGGACCGCCGCCAGATCGAGCTGCTTCTTTCGCCCCTGAAACAGATACAAAATGTCGCGGTGGTGATCGGGGCGGAGGAGTAACAGCAAACGCTCGCAGTTCTAGAAATGCGCACTGCATTTAAGCTGAAAAGTGCTTGCGGTACATCCTGCGAAGGTTGGCTTCAATCAAATCTCGCTGCGGCCTGAACAGGTGCGCTGAAATCCGGGCTTGCTCGACCTCTAAGCCCTTAGCCCGGCCCTGGAGCGCCCTCATGAAATTTATCGCGTATTCATGCGCACTCGCATCCGAAATACCCTCACAGTAAGGAACGGCTTCTTGGTTGAAAGCAAGCAAGGCATCGAACAGTTGCCTTGAACTCATGGCCACACCTCCAAGAAACGCGAAATGTTTGGCGAGTGCTAACCATGGGGCCAGTCACTGCCGGTTTGGCTGTAGACAGTGTCCACCGTACGCCCTGAGAAAAGCTGTGCAAAATTGCACACAAGGTTCTCTAGCCAACGCCCTCGCAGGCTGGTGGGCTTTGCACAAGAAGTCACATCGCCAATCAGCAATCGCCAATACGCAACCGGCAGGGTGCTTCACTTCATCGGAAAAAATGGCGACTGTGTAGTTCGGATAGCCTGTTTCTTGGCTTTTGGACAAAACTTATGGCAATTTGGATGTATGGTGCGATGCCGGATGGGGAACAGTGTTGTCGCCATCGAGGGAGAGAGTCGAGCGTAATGGGCGAGCCTGCTGGATGAGCAACTGGCGAGCACGTAGAGTGGTGGCGTTCTCAAGAATTCGTTTACGGAGGACTCATGTTTAAGAAATTGTCCATTCTTGTCCTTACATCGTTTGTGACAATTCTTCCTCTCAGCGCACAGCAAAGTACTTTTGGAACACCGACCAATACCGGGGCTCCAGGCCCTGGAGGGATCACGACGGGAGCAACCGGAAATGCTAATTCTGTGGCCAACCTGTTGACGTCAGCCACACCGCTTCAGTTGGGATTCGCCGTCATTACGCCTGCATCCGGCAACGGGGCCGCGTTAGTCCCCTTAGAAACCGTCGGCAATCAGGGTAATTCAAGCTTCTTGACATCGGTCCTCCCAGCCGCCACGCTCATGACTCAGGGAGCGCTCGTCGTGGACCTCAGCGACGGGTCCCGGTCATTGACGGGCCCATCCGCAAGCAGTCTTCTCAACTCGAATAACCCTGGCGTCACGACGACTGGCACGGGCGCGACGACGAGCACCTTCAATGGCGCGAACAGCGGAGCAGTAACGACCGGGACCACCGGCAACACCGCCGCAGGGCCACTCTTCGCCAACACCGCCCTGTCCATCATCAATCCGAACAGCGGCACAGCGACGATCACCTTCACTCTAAATAACGGGGACGGCGGACAGGTGCCCGGCGGCAGTCTGACCATAACTTTGGATCACCTGCAACAGGTTTCCAGATTCGTGAATGAAATACTCACGATTCCGACATCGTCCTCGACGCAGTTGGAAGGCGTGCTGACGTTCAGATCCGACATACCTGTCGCTGTGACCGCGCTCGAGTTCCGCGGTTCATCGTTTTCGACTTTACCGGTTATCGATCTTTCGGCGTTAAACACAAGCTCCGTTTCAGTTTCAAGTACGGCGGGCTCAATCAACACCAACGGGGCATTGAACGCGACAGCCCACCCATTACCACTGCTGGCACCCGGAGTCGGCGGCGCCGGTTCACTGTTGCTGCCGCAGTTTGTGATGGGCGGCGGATGGGCAACCCGCATCGCGATCGCGAACCTATCGAACGCGCAGCAGACCGTCCGCGTCGACTTC
Organism: Acidobacteriota bacterium; assembly: GCA_003222815.1. Classification (GTDB taxonomy): domain Bacteria; phylum Acidobacteriota; class Terriglobia; order 20CM-2-55-15; family 20CM-2-55-15; genus 20CM-2-55-15. Next base: position 5,464 of record QHXC01000328.1, read on the forward strand.
TTCTCCAGTAATGGCACGGCACTCTCAACAGCGCTGGATACGCACAGTGGCTCAACATTCACGAACCTGGTGGTTCCGGCCAATGGAGTACTCGTACTCACACCTGAGGATTCCAACGGACTGGGTATCTTCTAGTGTTGGACGATGGCTGACAACACTCGATTACCCGCAGCGCGGAACTGCAACACAGCCAGGAGCGACATGGTGATGGACTTGATTCGGACGTGCTAAGGGCGAAACTTGGGTTTACTGATGAGTCTGGCTTTCTCTTGCGCCGTACGTTTGTCTTCTTCTTGCCTCGCCAGCCGCACGAGTTCTTTCCCCGGCGCCTCCAATTTGTCTAACCGATCCGCCTCTCGAGTCGAATTGCTTGCCATAAGATCGAGTTTTTTGGAAAACGCGACCAATCCGAAAGCGTTCCCGTAGGAAGAGCGGAAAAGGTTATAGGAGTGCTGCTCATCCTCCCAGCAGGCGAGGACCTTTTGATTATCCTCGTATACTGCAGATGTGGAAACCGCGATGGTCCTTTCCGGCCTGGTGGCCGGCCCGTACAGCGCGGAGATCGCTTCGATCATGTCGTCCGTCGTCAGACCCTCGGTCCCGGCAGGATCGTATGTCACGACCATCTTGGAAAGTTCGCCGTTGTAGAAGTCAAAACGAACATTTCTGACGGAGTCGGCTTTCGCCGAAAGCGGGGAATAACCGAACTGATCCCACTGGAGTGTTTGAATCACTGCCGGCCGTTGATGAACTGTTTTCGCGTCCGAGGCGTTCATATGTATCTGCTTGGCCACAGACTCCAGGCTCATTCCAAACTGAAAATCGCGACATTTGGCAAGGTCCTGCGCAGTACCCAGGGAAGAAAAGAGTACGGCACATAAGACCGACGTTGCGAACGTACGGGTGCTAATCATTGGTCCTCCTTGAGGACTGGAACGGTTTCCGGTCTGGACTGATCCACGATTGAGCTGATGGGATCGATTGACTTTGGGGCATGTTGCTGCGTGACCTTCCGAAATTCCCGGATACGGGTTCTCTGGTGGATCTTGGCCCTCCGTTTTCGATCCGCGCGCGAACGGTCCCCATTTCGTTGTGACATAGTGTTTATCCTATTCGGTTACTTAACCATGATAAGTGAATTCTGCTAAAATCGTCAATCCTAATTGTACAATATAATAGACTATTATTAGTTAACCACAATTATGCTGCAGACGTTAACATCCCGCGGGTAGTGGAGAGTTATCTAAAGCGTTCTTAGGAGGAACGCTTTCCGAAGTTCCTTTCAGATTAAATGAAACTTTCTTTCAAAAACTGGCGCCACAGAACCGACCCCGCACGAAAGTACTCGGTGAACGACCTACCGCTGCGGTCGGAACTTTTCAGCACCGATCAGATGGAAGAGCATGGCAAAACTCTGGCAGCTTCGCACAAGCTAAGTACGAAAGGGGCGGCGAGCCGGCTTCTCACGCGCCTGGCAGAGAACGAAGATGTTTTGATTGGAGTTCACGGCCTGCTCATCGAGGCTGTCCAGTCGGACCGCCGGATCGCACCGGCCGGAGAATGGCTGCTCGACAACTTCTATCTCATCGAGGAACAGATCCGTACGGCCAAGCGGCATTTACCGAAAGGCTACAGCCGCGAACTTCCTCGCTTGATGAACGGCCCGTCAGCCGGCCTTCCCCGCGTCTATGACATCGCGCTCGAAACGATCTCGCACGGCGATGGGCGGTTGGACATGGATAGTCTCGGCAGCTTTGTGGCGTCCTATCAAACCGTCGCGCTCCTGAAAGTGGGTGAATTGTGGGCAATACCCACCATGTTACGCCTCGCCCTGATCGAAAATCTTCGGCGCGTCGGGGCGGCAATGGCGTCGGGCAGAATCGACCGCAACCGCGCGGACTATTGGGCAGATCAGATCACGGAAATTGCCGAGAAGGATCCGAAGAGCCTGATTATGGTGATCGCGGACATGACACGGTCGAGCCCGAGCCTGTCGAGTTCCTTCGTCGCGGAATTTGCTCGCCGGTTACAGGGTCAGGGTTCTGCGTTGGCATTGCCGCTGACATGGATCGAACAGCGGCTATCGGAGTCTGGCCTGACGATCAAACGGTTGGTGCAGTCGGAAAACCAGCAACAGGCCGCTGACCAGGTTTCCATCAGCAACAGCATCGGCAGCCTGCGACTCTTAGCGTCGACCGACTGGCGGGACTTCGTCGAGTCGATGAGCCCTGTCGAACTGGTTTTGCGCGGAGATCCCGGGCGGACGTACTGCAGAATGGATTTTGCCACGCGCGATCGCTATCGTCATGTCATCGAGCGGATCGCCAGACGCACCGGCCTCCCTGAGGATACGGTGGCACGCAAAGCCATCGAACTGGCCAGCGAGATTGCCGTGCAGGAGGGCGCAGGCGATCGGGCGGCACACGGACGAGCACTCGGACGGTTTCCTTTAGCCCTTTATACAGGCGCGATTGGACTGATCACGGTCCTCCTCACCGGGGGCCTCCTATGGATTGCGTTCGCCGGTGGCCTTCGTGGTGGAGGGCTCGCGCTGCTGGGCATGGTCTCGCTTGTCTCGGCAAGTCACTTCGCTACAGCGATGGTGAATTGGCTCGCAACCTTGTTGGTAGCAGCCGATTCGCTGCCCAGAATGGACTTCTCTGAAGGGATTCCACCGGAATCACGTACGCTGGCCGTTATTCCAACGATGCTGACGAGCGTCGGGAACGTCGAAGATCTAGTCGAAGCCCTGGAAGTTCGATTCCTCGCCAATCGCGACGACAACCTGCACTTCGCCCTTTTAACCGATTTTCAAGATGCGACACGGGAAACCACGGCTGAAGATGAGCCGCTGCTCCTCCTGGCGAAGGCGAGAATTGAAGAGCTGAACGAAAGATACGCTAAAGGGAAAGGCGAGACCTTCTTCCTGTTTCATCGCCCACGCCGATGGAATCCCCAGGAACGCATTTGGATGGGTTACGAACGCAAGCGCGGAAAGCTCGCCGATTTGAATTCTCTCCTGAGAGATCTGGGGACAGACCCCGAAGTGCTGCAGGAATTCAGGGTCTGTCCTCAGAATTCCCGTTTCTCGCTGGTCGTCGGTCAAACGGGAATCTTGTCGCAAGTTAAATATGTCATCACGCTCGATACGGATACTCAACTACCGCGCGACTCGGCACGGCAGTTAGTAGGAGCCATGGCGCATCCGCTGAATCGTGCGCGTTACGATAAGGCCCGGCAACGCGTCTCGGATGGGTACGGTATCCTTCAGCCGCGCGTCGCCGTGAGCCTTCCGGGCACGAACCGATCGCGGTATGCGCGGATGTTTGGGAATGAACCCGGCATCGACCCCTATACGCGAGCCGTCTCCGATGTTTATCAAGACGTGTTCGGCGAGGGCTCCTTCATCGGCAAGGGCATCTACGATGTCGACGCAGTTGAACTTTCGCTTCAGGATCGCCTGCCCGACAATCTGATTCTCAGCCACGATCTTCTCGAAGGATGCTACGCGCGCGCGGGGCTGCTAAGCGATGTGCTGTTATACGAAGAATACCCATCGCACTACAGCGCGGACGTGAGCCGCCGCCATCGTTGGATTCGTGGAGATTGGCAGATTGCACAATGGCTGCTGCCGCGCGTTCCACGCTCCGCCGCCCGCTCTCAGGCAAATCCGATTTCGGTACTGTCCCGGTGGAAGATTCTCGACAACCTGCGGCGGAGCCTCGTACCTGCGGCCCTGACAGTTCTTCTGCTGCTCGGATGGACCGTCTTGCCGCCTCTTTGGCCTTGGACCGTGTCGGTCATTGGAATCATCCTGATCCCCACTTTGTTTGCCGCCAGCATGGATATCTTTCGCAAGCCGGACGAGGTTCGGTTGGGCCAACACCTCATGGCGTCGGCGCGTTCGACCGGCCACCGCTTTGAACAAGCTGCATTTTCGTTCGCCTGTCTTCCCTATGAGGCCTTTTTCAGTCTCGGTGCAATTGTGCGAACGAACGTTCGAATGCTCGTCACGCACAAACGGCTTTTGGAATGGAATCCTTCCAATGGTCTTGACCGTGCTGGCGACACGAGCATCGTTGCACTGTGCCGATCCATGTGGATCGGCCCGGCCATTGCAACCGCGTTGATGATCTATCTGACGCTGGCAAGGCCAGGTGCTTTAGTGGAGGCCGCACCCGTACTAGGTCTTTGGCTCGTCTCACCGTTCTGGGTCTGGTGGGTCGGCCGGCCACTCTCTCGGCGTGCTCCGGGGCTTAGCGCCGACCAGATTACTTTCCTTCAGTGGCTTTCCCGAAGAACCTGGGCTTTCTTCGAGACATTCGTCGGCCCAGAAGATCATTGGCTACCGCCCGATAACTTTCAGGAAAATCCTTCCCCCGTTGTCGGTCATCGCACGTCGCCGACGAACATCGGCTTAGCGCTACTCGCCAATCTGTCCGCGTACGATTTCGGCTACATTTCCTCGGGAAAACTCATCGAACGAACAGCGAATGCGTTCCACACGATGGAGGCTTTAGAACGGCACCACGGCCATTTCTACAACTGGTACGACACCCAGACTCTCAATCCATTGCTACCCCTTTATGTCTCGACTGTGGACAGCGGCAACCTCGCGGGTCATCTCCTGACATTGCGGAGCGGTCTGCTTGAACTTCCCGATCAACCAATCCTGGGGCCGCGATTCTTCGAAGGAGTTCGAGATACCGTAGGCGTTCTGATGGACGTCGCTGGAACAGTGGCCGTACCCCACATTACTCCATTCCGAACCGCTATCGAGTCTGCCCGCTGTGTCCCTCCGACTACACTTGCTGCGGCCAGAGGATGTCTTGAACGGCTGACGTCGATTGCAGCTGAAGTGCCGGTTCACCTCCATGTAGCCCCGGACAGCGAAGCGATTGGGTGGGCCCACGCGCTCAGCCGTCAATGTCGAGACGCACTTGATGATCTGACGTTTCTTGTTCCATCCACTCTCGGGATGGATGAGATACCCACGCTCGGCGAGTTGGCCAGACTGGAAAATCCTGAAGCCAGCTGCCCCGCCAAGGAGAGAATCGCGGCCATCCGATGCCTTGCATTGCAAGCAGGTCAATTCGCCGACATGGAATATGACTTCCTATTCGACAAGAAAAGTCGCTTGCTGGCGATCGGCTACAACGCCAGCGAGCGCCGGTTGGACTCAAGTTATTACGACCTGCTCGCTTCCGAAGCCAGACTCGCCAGTTTCGTGGCAATCGCCCAGGGACGAGTGCCGCAGGAAAACTGGTTTGCTCTGGGACGTCTGCTCACGAGTTCCGGAGGAGATCCAGTCCTCGTCTCCTGGAGCGGGTCCATGTTCGAATACCTGATGCCGCTTCTTGTGATGCCAACTTATGAAAACACGCTTCTCGACCAGACCTGCCGAGCGGCGGTGACAAAACAGATCGGGTATGGCAAGGATCGAGGCGTGCCGTGGGGTATTTCAGAATGCGGTTATAACGCAGTCGATGTTCATCTCAACTACCAATACCGCGCATTCGGCGTGCCCGGCCTTGGGTTCAAACGCGGACTAGCCGAGAATCTGGTGATTGCGCCCTATGCGTCGGCGCTGGCTTTAATGGTGCAGCCTGAACAAGCATGCTCGAATCTGCAGCGCATGGCCGCTGCGGGGTTCGCAGGCAAATATGGCTTATACGAAGCAATCGATTACACTCCAGCGCGCCGGCCGCGCGGACAATCCAGCGCGGTGGTTCGGTCGTTCATGGCGCATCACCAGGGTATAAGTTTCTTATCGCTGGCCTACTTATTGTTGGACCGGCCAATGCAAAAACGGTTCGAATCGGATCCTCTGTTTCAGGCGACCATGTTATTGCTGCAGGAGCGTATTCCCAAGTCTACCCGGCCTTACCCACATACTGCGGAGTTCTCCGAGGCCCATGCCGGCTCCGCAGATCCAGAGGCGCCGGTGCGGGTCTTCAGCAGTCCGAACACGCCGGCGCCGGAGATTCAACTGCTGTCGAACGGCAGCTACCACGTGATGATCACCAACGCCGGCGGTGGTTACAGCCGCTGGAAGGACATCGCTGTCACACGCTGGCGTGAAGACGGTACCCGAGACAACTGGGGTACGTTCTGCTACATCCGCGACGTGAAGAGTGGCCAAGTCTGGTCCGTCGCTCATCAACCGACGCTCAAGCCATCGGAAAACTACGAAGCCATTTTGTCGGAATCGCGAGTGGAGTTCCGGCGGCGCGATAACGGCATCGCGACGCACACAGAAATCGCCGTTTCGCCGGAAGATGACATCGAATTACGCCGTATCCGCATCACCAACTCGTCGCGGACACAGAGGGTGATTGACGTCACCAGCTACGCCGAAGTGGTTCTGGCATCGCCCGCCGCCGACGCATTGCATCCGGCCTTCGGCAATCTGTTTGTGCAGACAGAGATCCTCCGGGAGCGGCAGACGATTCTATGCACTCGGCGGCCTCGATCTGCGGGAGAGGCCACGCCATGGATGTTTCACCTCATGGTCGCCCATGGCGCGATGGCCGGAGAAGTTTCCTATGAAACGGATCGCGCTCGGTTCGTCGGCCGTGGAAAGACGGCCGCCGATCCACAGGCCCATTTGGCCGCCCTCTCCGGCAGCGAGGGTTCCGTTCTCGATCCGATTGTCGCGATCCGGTGTCGTGTCACCCTTGATCCCGAGGAGACTGTCAGCATAAACGTCGTCTCCGGCGTGGGCGAGACGAGGGACTTATGTATGGAGCTGGTCGATAAATACCAGGACCCCCGTTTTGCGGACCGCACCTTCGGTCTCGCGTGGACTCACAGCCAGGTGCTGTTGCGGCAGATCAACGCCACAGAGAGCGACGCGCAACTCTATGGGCGACTTGCCAGCTCTGTGATTTACGCCAATTCGTCGCTGCGCGCAGCTCCGAGCCTTCTCGTGAAGAACCACCGCAATCAATCCGGGCTATGGGGTTATGCGATCTCCGGTGATTTGCCAATCGTATTGCTACGGATCGCAGACCCAACTCACATCGATCTCGTCCGTCAGCTCGTGCAAGCACACGCGTACTGGCGGCTCAAAGGAGTTGCGGTCGATCTGGTGATTTGGAACGAAGATCAGGCGGGCTATCGACAACCACTCCACGACCAGATCATGAGTTTGATTGCAGCCGGTGTTGAGGCGGACACGACCGATAGGCCCGGCAGCATCCTGGTAAGGCTGGCCGAACATATATCTCCCGAGGATCGAATTTTGCTCCAAACCGTCGCTCGGGCCATCATCACCGATAGCGATGGCTCACTCGCGGAACAGCTCAGCAAGGTCCCTCTACCCCCGGCAGAGGGAGGCGCGCCGCGCCGGATGAAGGTCTCAAGGCTTGCGCAAATGTTGCGACCTTCACCCGGCGCGCCCGAGGCACCCCACTCTCTCTCAGAGGGAGAGGGAAAGCGTGACTTGATTTTCTTCAACGGCTTCGGTGGATTCACACCCGATGGGCGCGAGTACGTCATCACGTCCACCCGCGATCAAATGACTCCGGCGCCGTGGGTGAATGTAATAGCGAACCGTTCTTTAGGAACCATCATCTCCGAGAGCGGCGCGGCCAATACGTGGAGCGAAAATGCGCACGAGTTCCGC
>QHXC01000329.1 GCA_003222815.1 Acidobacteriota bacterium
TTTGTCAGCGAGGAAATTGGTGGTTTCGATGACTAACGTGTTGCCCTCCCAATGGCCACGCGAATCCCCCATATACGTGCGGATGTTTGGTCCGGCATGTGGGCGCCCGTCCAGGGGAATGATGCGAGCCTCGTGGACCATCTCGTGGAGGATTGTCACGTAGCCAGGGGACTGCACAATCTGAGCTCCGTTGCCGTAGATCACAGGGAATATGGAGCCGGTTACACCGCGTGTGATGCAACGGATGTAGTAGGTAAAGTCTTCCCACGAAGCGGCAGGCCGCCCTCCGACTCCGGCACCTATCCTGGCCGCTGCAGCCTCAGCCTGCTTCTTTTGACCTTCCGCAGTCAGGGCTGGAATTCTTCCATCCGGCGGATCCACGATCAGCGACGTTTGCTTGGATGGTCTTCTTGCGCGCTCGCCCCAGTGTCCCGGAGGACCCGTGCCCACGCGAGCGTTCGGGGCAGCGAACTCTTGCTCATCGGATTGAGACTGCCTCGTTATGTTCGCTTCTCGTTGGGCGATTTCAGCTTCCGTAGCCACGAGTCTCTCTCCAATCGAAGCTGGGCGCTGAAGCGGCACACCGATCGAGTCATCACTCGTCCATGTTCCCTGCAGATCCGGATCGCCCCACGCTGTCTTTGGTTGTGTCCAACTCTTTGTTGCCGTCTTGGGCACAGGTGTCGTCTGCCGCGATGACGGTGCGGTTTGGCGCGCCGGCGCTGGGGTCTGGCCCGCAACAGCAATCGATACCAGCAAAACAGCCGCGAGGACTACGAGAAGTCTTCGGCTCATAAATCTCCTTTTTTAGGGATGACTCAATTCTTAGCCGCCCTGTGGATCTTTGTTTTCTCGGTACATGCTCTGTTTACTTGGTCTGCTTTCGCAGATTGCCGTAGATCAGCTCTTCCGCGAATTCCACGCACTTGAATTCTGTGATCTGTGCATTCTTTTCTTTGCGGCGGTACAGCGGCAGGCTGATTTTCCAGGGCCGCGTAAAAACCGTTTTATCCTCGATCGTGGCTTCATAGTTGAGATGATCGGGATCGACGAGCGTGTAGCGCTCGACGATGTGTACGTTCTCGCTCGCGAAATTTCCGGCCCGGTCCAACCAGCTTTGCCCATTCAGTCCTGTGACATCGACGACGAGTGCATCCCCTTCCCAGTGGCCGTTCGACGTCCCCATCCACGTATCCACCGACGCCTCCCGCGGCTTTCCCATATTGATGACGCGGTTGGCGGTCGCGTACTCGTAGGCGATCACGATGTTCTGTGGAGACTCAACGATTTGAAATGGGAAGGGCATATACGTCCCTCGGGGCACACCTGGCATATAACACTTGATTTCCGGGTCCAGCGTTAACCGATTTACGAAGTTGTCCTTCTTCTTCTGTCCCGCCCATGGCTGGTAGGGAATCTCGTTGCCCTCGACGATACCTTGCCCCGGAGGAATCGCGCCGATCGCTCCTAGCTGGAAGAACGGTCCAGGCTGGGCAATGTGGTCCTGAATGTCCCAATATGCCGTACCGAGGGCCTGCCACAAACCCGTCAAGTTGGGTTTGCCATCCGGCATGCGGGGTATACGCGGAGCGGATGTCTGACCAGCAGCCGATAGAGGTGCTAGAAAAAGAGCGTCAAAGACGCCAACAAGCATCCAGAGTCTAAACCGATTTCGCATTTTAATCGGTCTGATGCTAGTTACAAATGCGTCCGGATGTCAAAAAAATTGGAACTAAGGGGACAGTCACCGAATTTCTGAAGTACAAGAAATTAGTGACTCCCCCCTTAGTTCCCCCCCTTTTTTGAACGGCAGCGGCTGGAAGTCGCGCCCATTGGAGGAACGCTGGAGCGGGTTCCCCATGTTGTGCCGGTTATCGATTTGCCAGCGTTTGAGTTTATTGAGCAGCGCTTTGTAGCAGATGTTGAGCCGGCGCGCGGCCTGCTTCCGATTCCAGTTTGTCTCTTCGAGAACCCGCAAGACCAGTTCTTTCTCGGCCTGTTCGGCCGCTCGTGTTCGGACGTCTTTCAATGACATCCTGTCCTCTTTCGCTTTCATCGGAACCTCAGACGCATCGGGTGAGTACTCTTTCAGCTCGGAGAGGGTCATATTCACATCCGGTAGGATCAGGTAGCGTTTGATGGCATTCTCGAGCTGGCGGACGTTGCCAGGCCAATCGTAGCGGAGAAAGGAATCGAGAAGCTCCGGCGACATCTCAGCGACGTCGCTCTTAAAACGCTGTCGATATCGGCAAAGCAGATAATTGCAGAGGACAGGAATATCTTCGCGCCGCTCGCGCAGCGGCGGGATATCCAGGCGGATGACATTGAGACGGAAGTACATGTCCTCCCGAAATGTGCCATTGGCGACGGCTTCTTCGAGGTTGATTTTGGTTGAGGCGAGAACGTGCGCGTCCACGCGCACCTGGTGCTTACCTCCGAGGCGGGAGTATTCGGAATCTTGAAGCACGTGAAGCAACTTGGCCTGAAGGTGAGGAGTCATTTCGCCGATTTCGTCCAGCAGCAGCGTGCCTTTGTCGGCAAGCTCGAATTTCCCGGGCTTATCGTTCAACGCGCCGCTGAATGCTCCACGTTCGTAACCGAAGAGCTCGGATTCGAGCAGTTCGTCCGGCAACGCAGCGCAATTCACTTTCACGAACGGTTTGTCGTGGCGGGACGAATTCATGTGGATGAATCGGGCTAAGACTTCTTTACCTACTCCCGATTCGCCAGTAATCAATACGGGAACATCGGTGTCCGCCACGTGCATCGCAATTTCTTTGAGGCGCAAGACTTTCGGATTGGTCGCCACGAGTTCGCCTTGTTCGCTGTACTGATCCAGGTGGCGTTTGAGTGGCGCCCATCTTCATCGCGTCCACGACGGCCTTGGTTTGGCCGACCGCGGATAGGATGATGACCGGAATTGACGAATTGATCTTTTTCACGTTCTCCAGCACACCAATACCGTTCATTCCCTGCATGACGATGTCTAGAATGACCAGTGAAGGCGCAACACCCGCTGAGAGCCGTGCCACAGCTTGATCTCCAGATTCGGCACATTCGACGCTGTATCCGCACGAGCTCAGGAAATCCGACAGGTAACTGCGGACACTCTGATCGTCGTCAACCACAAGAATGGATCTTTTACTCATAGTTACCTCCCCTCCATTTACCCGCGTTTGCAGTCCCGCTCACCTTGCACCGGGCCGGCACGCTCGGCAGCGGAAGGCATTGTTCTCACGCTGGCCGGCATCAGGATACTAAATGTGGAACCACGGCCCGGCCGGCTTCGCACCTGAAGGCGATATCCGAGAAGCCTGCAAAGATTACGGCTGATGGACAAGCCTAAACCGGAACCGGCCCCCACTCGCGTGACCTCCGTCTCGAGCCGAGGGAAAGGCTCAAAGATTTCCTCGAGGCGATCCGCAGGTATACCGGGCCCTGTATCGATGACGTCGATGCGCACCGGCGTGGAATCTACCGATGATGTTGCGACATTGACCGTCACGCTGCCGCGCTCGGTGAACTTCAGCGCATTGTCGATCAGGTGAATGAGCACTTGTTTCAATTTCGCAGGGTCGGTTAAAACCACCGGCATCGATGGGGAAACGCACAGTACGATTTGAACGTCCGGATTTCGACGTCCTGCTTCGAATTGCTTCACAACTTCGTTTACGATGGTTTCGAGGGACACGAAAGCCAACTCCACATCCATCCCGACCTCGACTCTCCCCAGGTCCAAAACCTTGTCGATGAGCCGGAGTTGATTCTCGGCGTTGCGCAAAATGCGTTCGAGGAAGTCGAGGTCGCGGGTGTCTAGACTGCCGTTCTGTAGAAGAATGTTCGTGAAGCCAATGATGGCATGCAGCGGCGTTCGAAGCTCATGACTTACTATTGCCACGAAGCTGCTCGTGGTGCGGTTGGCCTTTTCAGCGGCTTCCTTCGCACAGCGCATCTCTTCGCCGCGCTTTCTTTCGGTGATGTCGCGGATGATGGCGGTGAAGGATGTCCCTTCGCTCGTCGTCCAGGATGCCAGCGACAGTTCCAGCGGAAAATCCGATCCATCCTTTCGAAGGCCTTCGAGCTCGATCGTTTTACCGACAAGCTGCGATTTTCCGCCTGTACGAAATCGTTCGAATCCCAGACGGAGGTCCGGGCGCCGCCATTCCGGCATCAGCAGTTCCAGAGGAAAGCCGAGCACTTCCCCCTCGCGGTAGCCGAAAATCACTTCGGCGGCCTTGTTCCAGAAAATGATCCGCGCGTTTTCGTCGGTCTGAACAATAGCGTCGTTCGCAGATTGCACAACAGAACGAAAACGAAGCTCCGACACTCGAATCTCGTCTTGCTGCCGGCGCAATTCCTCAAGCGTTCGTGCCTGGGCGATCGCGTATCGGATCGACCGTTCCAACAGCGTTGCCGTGAGTTGGTCCTTAATAAGAAAATCCGCGGCGCCCATTTCCATGGCTTCCACATCCAGCCGGTAGTCTCCCATTCCGGTAAGAATGATGACCGGCGCTTTGCATTCCGACTTCTGGGACTCTCTCAGAAGCTCAAGACCGTCGCTACCGTCGATTTTGCTGTCGAGCAAACAAACCTCGTGGGCCGCTCGGTGGATGGCCTGGAGTCCTGCGCCGTATGAAGACGCCCATTCCAGGTCGAAAGCTTGCCCTTCGATCGTCGAAAGCATTCTTCTTGTCAAGAGGTAGTCGGATTCCCGATCTTCAATCAGAAGAATTCGGGTAGGACGTGGACCCATGTTGGCGAGCGTTGCAAGCGGATGGCCAATTTAGTTTTGAAAGGGTTTACTACGGAGCCCAGCGGCGGATCGTGGAAAACAACACATTCATGTCAAGGATGGGCTTGGGGACGTAGTCGTTAAAGCCGGCGGAAAGGTATTTTTCGCGATCGCCGACCATAGCGTGGGCGGTCAGCGCAATGACCGGAAGATCGTACAGTTGAGTATCTTCGCGAATGCGCCTAAGGATTTCCGTGCCATCCATTTCGGGCAACGAGATATCGAGGATGACCACATCGGGCCTGTTTTTCCTGAATCCTTCGATGGCTTCCATACCAGCCGAGAATTCCACGATTTCGTACTGATCCTCGAGTATGGTTCGGATGATCAGACGGTTGTCCGCGTTGTCGTCCACCACAGCGATTTTGCGCATCTACTCAAATCATATCACGCTGCTTTCTCGCCGGATTGGAGCGTCGTTTTTCGATGCCGCTATCCAGCCGAGCGGCCGGATTGATCAGACCCGAATGGGTGAACGCTTATGGAAAATTTCCAAGGGCTTCGCCGTGCAGACCTCAAGTGATTCGCATAACCCAGCATCTTCTCGAAAGTGAATCGGGCTACCACCAGCCCCCGGTTCTCGCCAAGCATTCCACAAGCCAAAACGTGCACGTGCAAAAAACTCTTTCTTCGCTAACAAGTTGTCGAGTCGACAAGGCTGTCCATCATTAACGACGTCAGCATGTCGTCCATCGTGGAAATCATCCGTGGGTCGGTGGGTCAGACGAGCGGTTCGTGAAGCTCGAGCCGCGGATTTACACGGATTACAAGAGTCAGATCTGCGTGATCTAAGTCATCTGCGGCCTGTTATTCAGGAAATCCACGTACCAGCCCGCCATCTTGTCTATGAAATCCACAGTAACGCGCGGGCACTCGATGCTGGTGTTTTTCAGCGCATCCAGAGCGCGGCGGCAATCGAAGCGAGGTTCACCCTGCAGATATTGGTAATAGAAAGCCATTTGTTTCTGAAAAAGAGCTTCGAGCTTGGTCATGGGAGTTTTCAAGAAGGAGTTCTCACCGACGAGCTGGATTCCTTCAACACGCAGAACCCGGCAAATGTGAGGCAGCCAGAGCCGGTTTTCGGTTGGGATGGGATTCGCAAGATGATACGTCTCGCCGAGGCTGTTCGGATTTTTAGCAATCTCGACCATGCCGTCGACCACGTAGTCGATCGGCACAAAATTTAACGTCTGCGTTTCGGCTCCAAGCACACGCAGCGGCAGTTTGATGAATCCGCCGTCCGGCATCCGGCGGCGAAGCCGCTCCAATGCCGTCCACAGGCCACGGATGAACGCATAGACGCCGTGAAAGTGCGTCACTCGGCCCGACTTCGAATCCCCAATCACGATGCTGGGCCGATACACGGAAGCCGCAATCGCGCCACGGCGCTCGGCATCGGCAACCATCAATTCGGCCTGACATTTCGATTCTTCGTAAGGATTTCTGAAGCCCTGACCGACGTCAATCTCGGTTTCCAACGCGAGATCGGAGCGACTCCCCGCGATGTAGGCTGTGCTGACGTGATGAAGACGCCGTGTCGACGTGCGCTTCACCAGTTCCAGAACATTACGCGTCCCACCAACGTTCATCCGAAAGATCTCTTCTCGATCCTCCTCCTGGAATGATAAGGAAGCGGCGCAATGCCACACTTCATCGGTCGAGAAAAGCACACGACGGGTTGCACTTTCGCTCAGACCTAACCCGGGCACCGAGATATCGCCTTCGAAGACATCGAGATTTTCGAAATGGCTCACCCCGACATCCCGCAGCACGGCCACGACTCGGTCTCGAGCCGGGACGTTCTTGGCGCCGCGAGCCAGTACATTGAGATGGTTTCTCTGTTCAAGCAGCCGAGCGGTTAGATGACTTCCAAGGAAGCCGGTCGCTCCCGTCAAAAAGATCGTCTTACGCTCGGACATGTTCGGGTTGAATCCTTTGGATGAGTTCTTCACCAGAACTGGACTTGTAAAACCTCGAGAGCGCTTGACGCTTGAGACTCCACTCCGCTGGGCCCTTTTGAATGATGGCCCGGAGTTCTTCGAATGTTCTCGCTGCAAATCCGAAGTCGTAACGGCTTGAGGCAAGGAAAAGGCCGGACTCCTGAGGCATCAGACCGCGCATGCCCATCAATAGAACTGGAACTTCACACGCCAGGGCCTCATAGCTGGACAACCCGCCAGGCTTCGTCACGACCAGGTCGGAAGCGGCAACATATCGATGAATGTCTTCCAGAAAACCGAACGCTCTCGTCCGTCCATCCTGCAGGCGTTCAATGCGGCGCCGGAGCCTGCCATTTCTTCCGCAGACGACGAGAATATTCGAAGCGCCGGCACACTTCCGAATCGTCCGGTAAACCTGGAATATCGGTCCACCGCCCCGCGCGCCGCCGTTAATGAGGATGCTGCTGCAACCGTCGAGTTTCAGTACCTCGCGCAATCCGTCGATGTCCTTCATGGCGGCGGGCACGAACCCAGGTCTTACCGGCATTGGAACGCGCTCGATCCGCCGGGCGGGAATCCCACGTCCCGCGAGCGCCTGAAGCGCTTCGTCCGTCGGTACGAAATAGCGGTCAATGTGTGGCGATATCCAACCGTGCCAGAACGGAGGAAACGGATCCGTCAAATACGTGTAGCAAGGAATTCCTAGCCCTTCCTCCTTAATAAACCGCTGAATGAAGTGGTTCAGCATCGGATGAACCGACAAGAGGATGCCGGGGCTCTCCGATTCGATGAATCGCCCGATGTAAGAACGGACTCTCGAGTAGAAAAACTCACGCTCGTTCGGCCGCGCCGTATTGATCAGACGGAAGTACCACCCCATCCACTGGGGCCGATGCGTCAAGAGCGTGTTGTAAAAGTTGGCTAGAGAACGATTGACGCTGGTAGATTCCTCCAGAGGCCTGCGAATCGTGGCCTGGAGTCCGCCGGCCCTGGCTGCATGTGCGATGGCGGTCGCCGCGCTGTTGTGTCCTTCCCCTGTATCCGAGGACAGGATTAACAGTTTGGTCATAAATAGCCCACATTTATAACACATTTCATAAGAACGAGGGGTTTGACGCCTCGTTCCTCTTGCGGCAGCGATCTAGGCAAGGTCCCCTTGCTCGAGTCATACGGAGCCAGTAGGATTTACGTCTTGATGGGATGAAGTGGCAGGAACATCTGCAATGTGTCGAGTGCACGGGATCAATGGTGCGTGATGATTACCGGTGTTCTCAGTGCGGCGTCAGTTATGATCGCGCATCGACGGGAGCCCCCATCCTGATGACCGCTGAAGACCGGCAAAGGTTCCAGGTTCTCCTGTCCCAAGACGCCGGTTCCCATATGCAGGCTGAATACTCCAGACGTCTGAAAAGGAATTGGGCCCGAAGGCTGTACCCGCCTGAGCCTGTTTACGTCAATCCTGCCGCGCCGCCCTTGCCGGTTGCAAAGCGTGGCTTGAACCTTTGGATCGGCGGAGGTGGTCTGGAACTTCCCGGATTCGTGCTTGCCTGGCTCTGCTGGAGCACGTCGAAGATCCC
The DNA here is from genome assembly GCA_003222815.1 of Acidobacteriota bacterium. Taxonomy (GTDB): domain Bacteria; phylum Acidobacteriota; class Terriglobia; order 20CM-2-55-15; family 20CM-2-55-15; genus 20CM-2-55-15. Next base: position 8,310 of record QHXC01000329.1, read on the forward strand.
GAGCGAGTCGTGGCGGAGATCCATCGGGTGTTGAGGCCGGATGGCGAGGTACAGGTCGTGGTTCCATTCTGTCATCCATACCATGCCTACCCTGCCGATTATTCCCGATTTTCGCGCGAGAGACTGGCCGGCCTGTTCGCCGGATTTCACGATGTGGAGATCGGTATTCGTACCGGTCCAACGACGACTATGCTGACTTTTCTCACGTATTACTTGAAGTTGATTCTCCCGGTCCACGGCGGCAACAGCCTCCACCGCAATTTCAACCGCCTTATCGTCGGCGCCCTCGGCTGGGCGATGTTCCCGCTGAAGTACCTAGATGTCTGGCTCAACCGCCTTCCCACGGCCCACGTTCTGGCGAACCACTTTTATGTAGTGGCGAGGAAGTAGGAAATCCGCCGGAGCGCATGCCGAAAGCGAGCCAGGAGATTAACCGGGCGCCACTGGGCGGTGCACCAGCCTTTCCAGAAATCCAACATACCGCTCGCCAAGGAGTTCGGGGCGAAACTCGGCTTGAAATCGATCGCGTAAGGCATGGCCCTGCTTTTGGCGGAGGGCTGGATTTCGGAGGAGGCGATCGGCGATCTCAACGTAGTTCGCCTCGCCCGGCGCGATGAGTTCGCGGAGGCCAACGAGTTCAGCGCCGGAGTTATAGACGGAATCAGGAGGAAAACGCATAGCGACGACAGGTTTGCCAGCACCCATCGCTTCAAGGATAGAGTGCGCGCCCGAGTGTGGAAACGGCGCGAGGTAGACGTCCACGGTGTCCATCAATGAGGCAACATCCGCAACGTGACCAAGGAAGCGGACTCGCGGCAAAACGCCCGCTCCATGAAGCAGACCACGCATTGCCTTCACATTGCCTTCTCCCGCAAACAGGTGAAAGTGCTTCGGAAAACGCTTCAAGACCTCCGCCAAAGCCTTCAAGTAACCATTACCGGAAAACTGGCATAAATTCCCAAACGTCGCGGATATCGTGCTAGCCGATTCCAGTCCGAGGCCCTGCCGGTTGACCGGCTCACTCGCCTGCTGCCGAGACTCGATGTCCGACCCCAAGGGGATCCATTCGGCCGGATGCGATGAAAATAGCGTGCGTCCAATCGCGTTTTGAAACAGGTGGATAAACCCGTCAAACAAATCGGCGGCCATTTCGGCGCCGTGATTCACATTGACCTGGATCGGCGCCGGACGCATTGCGGCAACGCGCGCTGTTATTTGTTCCGCCAGGCTCGAGTGAAAAAATGCAACCGGTATGCCGGACGCTGCAATGGCCTCAGCGATTTTCTCGGCGCGATCGACAAAATCTCCTTCGACAGAAGCAATATGCGTATCCGCTTCGATCGCCATCGGCTGTGAATGTGGTTCGCCAGCCGGATTGAAGAACCACGACGCGTCCCATTCCGTGGTGAAAATCGTGGACCGGACACCCTGGTGATTCAGACTCGCTGCAAGCATCTTGAGGTATCGGGCTGGCCCGTATGCGGGTGATAGACACCCAATGACGTGTGCCACCCGCTCTACCGGTTCGCCGACCCGAACGGAAGATCGGGACGCCGCCCAACTCTCAAAAATCTCACCTATTTGGCGAACGCGTTGAGGATCTAAACCTGCCAAAATTCCCCGCTGAAAGTAATCCATCGCGGAGGCCGGATCACTCTGCAATAGCGATTTTCCGACGTGAAATGAAACGTCGGCCAACCGTGGTTTTTCGTCAGCCCGATAGAGAGCGAGCGTATAGGCGTGATTAATGATGTCGGAGGCGTAACCTGTTTCGCGGGCGGCCCGCTCCAGCAGAGGCACGGCCGCTTTGACCTCGCCGTTTTTAAGAGCCCCAAAGGCTTCTTCGTACTGCTGGATATTCACCGGTCTATTGTAGCGTTCTGTCCCTTTCGGGCCTGAAAATGTTCCTGAGCTCGCCGCTTGAGGCGGGCTTTCTTTTTTGCGCGGTTGACGCGGCGTTTCTTGAGGATTTCGTACTTCGTTGTCATCTACTTTCCTATAATAGCGAGTTTGGAAGTGAGTAGGGTCCGGTGACTCTCCTGGCCTTCAAAGCCTGTGGGGCGTCGGGGAACCGGCGTCCGGTGGGTTCGACTCCCACGCACTTCCGCCAACCTGGTACGAGAAAACTCTACGCGGAGGTTTTCGAAGCGTTTAGTGCTGCGATCGCTTTAGCTTCATCATCGTACACGTCGAAGACCGTGAGCAACTTCGTCATTTGCAACAGGTCTTTGGCTTTGGCGGTGAGATTCAGCAATTTCACGTCGCCCTGTTTGTTGCGAACGGTCGTGTAAGCAGAAACCAGTTCGCCCAGTCCGGAGCTATCGATATAAGACACATCGCCCAAATTCAGGACGAACTTTTTAGAACCGTCGTTCACCTGTACGCGAAGGGTCTCGCGTAACAGGAGCACTGGCTCCCCGATCGTGAGTCTCCCCGACATATCCACAACAACTACGCCATCAACCTTCCGAGTTTTTACATTCAAACTCATACAACCTCCCAATAGTGGTCAGGCCTCTCCAGGCCTCCAATGCGCGCGCCAAAAGAGCGGAGGGCGTAGGTTACCTTTATCGGTCCGGTGTTTCAAGCGGATTTGCGGATTGGCTCAGGCAGGACGCCATTCGCACAATTCGCGGCTCAGATTCCCCCAAAATCAATCTTGTCAGACAACTCATTTTTATCATCGGCCTCGTGGGGGAAGTGCGTTGCGAGTTGTTCGCCGACTTCCTCAATGCCCCGAACCAGCCCTTCCGTGAAATCCCCTTCTCTGAATTTGTCCGAAACCACGGCTACGACCCGATCCCAGAATTCCTGTCCCACCTTTTCATGAATCCCACGATCGCCTAGGACGACGAACTTGCGCCGGGCGGGCACGACAAAGAAGAGCACGCCATTGCGGTCTCTCGTGCGAGTCATGTTCATGCGGAGGAAAGCCTTGTCTGCAGCCTTTTCGATGCTGCCCCAGAAGAGCCGAGCG
>QHXC01000330.1 GCA_003222815.1 Acidobacteriota bacterium
CTGCCGGCGGGTTTACCACGAACGGCGATGTTGGGACTCTTCCCAACGCAGATCATCCAGACTCCGAAGCAAATCGTAATTCTTTACGAGTACATGAACGTCTTCCGCGTAATTCCGCTGAACGCGAACCATCCCGACGACCTGATTCCAAGCTACATGGGCGATTCGGTCGGGCACTGGGAAGGAGACACGCTGGTGGTGGATGTTATCGGCTTCAATGACAAAACCTGGCTGGCCGGAACAGGGACCTTTCATTCGGATGCCTTGCACATCACGGAGCGCTATACCCGCGTGGATAAGGACCAGATCAACTACGACGTGACTATGGTAGATCCCAACGTGCTGACCAAGCCGTGGATGCTTCATTCGACCGTCATGCTGCGGGAAGGCACGCGTCTTCAGGAGTACATCTGCGCCGAGAACAATCTGGATCTCGAGCGTTATGAAAAGATCCTGAAAGGCGGGGTCAACTTCACCAGACAGTAACCGCCCTCATTTTTCGAATCGTACTTGGACTCAAGTTGATGGTCGTGCAATCGGGGAATGATCTTCGTTCTTGATTATTTCCATATTTCTATTATCATAGAATAATTTAGGGCGGTTACGACACCCGGCTTGAAGCACTAAGCGACATCCGAGGAAGACTCAAATGACAACTTCGAATAAGAAACAGCAAGCCGAACAAATCACCCGCTATGCCGACATGCTCGCAGCCATGGGAACCGAGCCACGACTGCGGATCATGCAACTCCTATTGTCAGCCCATCCCGAAGGGCTTGTCGTCAGCGACATCGGAAGCGAACTCGATATCCCGAGTTCTACACTCTCCCATCATCTGGAGAAGCTAAAGCACGAAGATCTCGTGCGGGTTCGTCGTGAGGGTACGTTCCTATGGTATTCGGCCAATGCGGAAGCTCTGCAGGAGTTGCTGGGTTTTCTGTATGCGGAGTGCTGCACACGAAATAAGGCTGTCGAACCTCAAAAGATCGTCTGCTGCAAATAGGAGAACACCATGAGCACAACAAACATCAAAGAAGCAGTGAAAGAAAAATATGGGGAGGCTGCGCTTCGCGTACTGTCAGGCGGCAATAGTTCCTGTTGTGGAGCTGTTACGGCTTGTGGCACAGATATAGACCCTATTACGTCGCGCCTTTACGACAGAGACCAGGTCACGCAGATTCCCGAAGAAGCGTTGAAAGCCTCTCTTGGTTGCGGAAATCCCACCGCGCTGGCAACGCTCAATCCCGGTGAGACTGTTCTCGATCTCGGCTCAGGCGGCGGGATCGACGTGCTGCTTTCCGCTCGTCGTGTGGGACCTACCGGCAAAGTCTATGGTCTCGACATGACGGATGAGATGCTCGCCCTCGCGCGCGAAAACCAGAGAAAAGCAGGCGTCGCGGAGAATGTTGAATTTCTCAAGGGCGAAATCGAGCACATCCCTCTTCCGGACAACTCTGTCGATGTCATCATTTCTAATTGCGTCATCAATCTTTCTGCCGATAAGGATCGCGTATTCGGCGAGGCATTCCGAGTGCTAAAGCCCGGCGGACGCTTCGCCGTGTCCGACGTTGTGACGCGTGGGGAAATGATTCCTGAGATTCGGGAACGCGTCCTTCTATGGGTAGGCTGCATCGCCGGAGCTTTGGAAGAAAACGATTATCGGTCGAAACTCGCGGCCGTGGGGTTCGACAACATAGAGGTTGAACCAACACGTATCTACCGGATCGATGATGCCCGCTCTTTCCTTAGCGGACAAGGCATTGACGTAGACGCGATTGCGCCCCAGGTCGACGGCAAGTTCATGAGCGCTTTTGTTCGGGCCACGAAACCACGCTTTTCCAGCAATTGGCGATGGACGTTCTTATGACGATGCTGCGGACCAGAACTGGACCCGATTCGGTACGATCTTAATGATGGGATTCCGTTCGATTACCATCGAGCGATATTGCGCATACTTCAATCGCAGCGCGGCAATAGCGGCTGCCTGCTCCGACGCCAACGAATGGTTGGGCTCGATGATCTCCGCCATCCCATGAACAAGAATGTAGGCCAGTTCGGACCAGTTTTCCGAATAGTCATCAATCACAAGTGCCACGTTTGGATTGACCCGGATGTTTCGGAGCCGCTGAAGTTGTCTTAGATCAACGCGCTTGGGCTTACTGTCGATCGCGGAATAGAACGACCCCCCATCGAAGACGTAGCATATGGGGATTACGGATGGGCGTCCGCCCGTATCAGCCGTCGCCAGGTGCGCAACGCGATGGGCATTGATGAACTGCCTGACGCGTTCTTCGATCTCGATAGCCATGTTGTCTCTCGACGGCAAGGATATCTCAAGAGGACGGATTCAACGAAGAGCCGAACGCGGGCTAAAGCCCGCGACTACAAGCTTGAGATAGTGTGCAGGCAAGCATATAGTCGCGGGCTTTAGCCCGCGTTCGGCTCTTTGGAGATTCAGCTTGAAGGAGGTCTGATGAGAATTGGATTTGCTCTGCCACAGATCGGAACCATAGCGGGACCAGACGCAGTCACTAGAGTTGCTCGTCGCGCGGAGGAGCTTGGCTTCCACAGTGTCTGGGTGCTCGACCGGCTGCTGTACCCGTTAAATCCTCGAGCTCCATATCCGGTCGGAGACGGCTCTCTCCCTTTACAGTACAAAAGAGTGTTGGACCCCGTTGAAACGCTGACTTTTGCAGCTGCTCGCACGGAGAGGATCGCTGTGGGCACCAGTGTGTTGAACCTGCCTTGGTATAACCCCGTCCTCCTCGCACGAAGACTGGCAACGCTCGATGTCCTCTCGGGCGGCCGATTGCGACTGGGTCTCGGAATCGGGTGGTTGCCCGATGAATTCGAGGCTGCGGGATCACCCTGGAACGCCCGAGGCAAGCGCGCGGACGATTTCGTGAGTGCGCTGAAGGCGATTTGGACAACGGATCCCGTCGAGATCGAAGGGACAAGTTTTAGAGTGGCGAAGTCCTTCATAGGCTTGAAGCCCGTTCAGAAGCCTCATCCGCCGATTTACATGGCGGCTTTCACACCGGGCGCCATGAATCGCACAGCACGCGAAGCCAACGGTTGGTTTCCCGTGGGAATTCCCCTCTCTGCTGTCGGACAGATGTTTGGAGAACTGAAGGCAATGGCCCAGCGGGCCGGCCGAGATCCCAAATCGCTCGAACTCCTCGTTCGTGGGAACATCGAATTCACCGCCTCAGCGCCTTCGAAGGAACGCGCCGACTTCACGGGTAACCCCGACCAGATCGCAGGCGATATTGAGACGACAAAGAAGCTCGGAGCCAGCGAATTCGTCTGCGACGTTCAATTCTCGCCCGACGTCGAAACTGTAGACGACATCCTGGTGAAGATGGAGCAGATCCAGAAGATGGCCAAGTAGTTCCTGGAGGAAAACAGAATGGTCCGAACGCGGGCTAAAGCCCGAGACTACATATTGCGTCTCAATCCGGGCATCACCACTACGATGAGGCACAACAACACGGCTGCGCGCGTAGCCATAGGTTCTCCAGGATGGTAAGCGTCCTCAGTCTACTTGGAAAATCATCCTTTGACTCTGCCTTTCTCGCGGATTCACGCGTGTCTCAAGCTTGAAGCACCCGATTGAGCCGCCTATGCTAGAAGCTAGTGGGCAGCAGAATCACGCGAGAACTCCGCTTCGCGGCTGGTATAGCAGCGGTTCTTCTTATCACTCTCGTTTTCAAAGAAATTGCCGTCGTCAATGCGACGACGGTAGGTTTCGGGTACCTGATTACTGTCCTTTTAATTGCGGCGTCGTGGGGCCTATCCGAGGCGGTTGTCGCATCGGTTAGCGCTACCGTATGCTTCAACTACTTCTTCCTGCCCCCGGTAGGTGCATGGACGATTGCGGATCTCGAGAACTGGGTCGCTCTGTTCGCATTTCTAGTCAGTTCACTGATTGCAAGCCAGCTCTCGGACCGTGCAAAGCGGCGCACAATCGAGGCGAAAACCCGGCAGGTCGAGATGGAACGGCTTTACGCTTTGAGCCGCGCCATCATGCTCATGGATTCCAACCAACCCGTCGGCGGCCAGATTGCAAAGGAACTGGCCAGGATTTGCGAAATACCGAGTGTTGCGATTTACGATCGAACGAGCGAGTCTGTCTATTTCGGAGGCACGGTAGAATTCTTCCAGGTACAGGGGAAGCTCAAAGAAACCGCCGTGACTGCCTCTCAGTCGAAGGATGAGCAGACCGGAATACTCTTCGCGCCCATCAGCCTTGGAGGCCAATCGATCGGAAGTGTGGCCATTCAGGGAGGGGAACTCTCAGACACAGCCCTTCACGCTCTTTTGAACCTGATCGCGATAAGTTTGGAAAATGCCCGTAGCCGCGAGATCGTGACCCGAGCGCAGGCCGCACAGCAGAGCGAAGAATTCAAGTCGGCGTTGCTAGATGGCCTTGCTCATGAATTCAAAACTCCTTTGACATCGATTAAGGCCGCCGCAACCGCTCTGCTCGCGTCCAACGTTTCCGATGCGGGACAGCGAAACGAGCTTCTGACAATCGTGGATCAGGAAGCGGGGAGGCTCAGCCGGCTGGTAACCGAAGCCACACATCTGGCTCGAATCGAAGCGGGGAAAATTCAGCTCAACCGGCGATCGCATTCTGTAGACACCCTGGTCGAAAATGTTCTGGGACAGATGGAGTCTCGAGGAGATGGCCGTCCAGTACAAGTGTCGATCGCTCCGGATTTGCCTTCGGTCGTCATTGACTTTGAGCTGATGCAATTGGCCCTCCGGCAACTCTTGGACAACGCAGTGAAGTACTCTCCCCGGGAATCGCCGATTCGAATTACTGCCCGATTGACCGGCGAGCGCCTCGTCATCGGCGTGCACAACGCGGGTCTCCCCCTTTCGGGAGCAGAGCAGTTGCGCATTTTCGACAAATTCTATCGCGGCGCCAACGTCCGGCACCAGGTTGCCGGGACCGGTATGGGATTGACGATCGCGCGCGAAATCCTGCTCGCGCATGGCGGCGATATCCGTCTCGACAGTAGCACCGAGCGCGGCACAGAATTTGTTGTTACACTGCCGGTTCAAAATGAGGTCCTCCAATGAGTGCTGCGCGAATTCTTGTCGTCGACGATGATCCTCAGATTCGACGTGTCTTGCGTACAACGCTTATCGCCCAGGGTTATGAAGTCGCCGATGCTCGAAATGGTGAGGAAGCGCTGGAACGCATACGCGGTGAAAAGCTCGATCTCGTCATTCTTGACATGAACATGCCCGGCATGAGCGGCCTCGAGACGTGCCGGTTGATCCGGTCGGGTTCAGATGTTGCCATCATCATGCTTAGCGTTCGAGACGCTGAGGCCGACAAGGTCGAAGCACTGGACGCGGGGGCCGACGACTACATCACCAAACCATTCGGTTCTCCCGAACTGCTGGCACGGATCCGTGCCGCGCTCCGGCGCTTGCCTCAGACCACAAACGAATTGCAGGTCGTGCGATTCGATGTCGTCGAAATCAATTTCACGACACGGCGCGTCGTTGCCGGAAATCGCGAGGTACGGCTGACGCCAAAAGAGTTCGATCTGTTGCAATACCTGGTCGCTCACCCCAATGTTCCTATTCCGCATACCCGGCTGCTTCAGTCGGTGTGGGGACCCGATTACGGCGATGAAGTCGAGTATCTGCGGGTGTTCATCAACCAGCTTCGCAAAAAGATTGAAAAGAATCCGTCCAGCCCGAAGTATCTGCTCACCGAACCCTGGGTTGGTTATCGGCTCCAGTTGCCCTAGGGAGAGAGCCCTCCTAATAAAATCCTGACAGCACATTTATGACTTCTTTATGGACCCACGCGTAGTGTTTGTGATGTGGGCTATCTGTCCATACCTGAACTTCAAGTACTCCCCCCACATCGCGCCGAGCGGCTTTAAAGGCCGCCGCGGATTTGACTATTGGCCTTGAGGCCGACATCGACTTGATCGTTCCCCAGATTGTTCCTTTCCCGCTACCGCTCGCACATCCCACAGTTCCGCCTGGTTTCACGCTACGGCGGCTAATGGATTTGGCATCAGCCGCGCATGTGCAACCCAGCATCCACGTCTATCTCTGCCGTGACAGGCTTCAAACATTACTGCAGGTATTGGAGCGACATTCTGTAATCGTTGTCGGAAGCAGAAAGCGCTGGTTCCCGACGAAACCGGAACGCCTTGCCAGAGCGCTCCGCAAGAATGGGCACCACGTGATTCTGGCCAGATATCCCGAGAACTGCACTTCTACATGACCAAGAAAACGTCATTGACCGAGCAGCCGCCGGGCACTGCGACAAAGGTCGTCGTCGCCAGCACGGTCATGCTTGCGTTTATCTCCTTTTGGCGGGCGGCGGCGATCGTCCTGAACGATCTGGGCTCGACGGTTTATTACGTCGGAGGCATAGCCGAGCAAGCCATTGGGAGGAGCGCCCCGTGGTTCATCCTGGGCGTCATGTTGTTCAGTTTTGCGGTGCGTTCCATCTACATGGAGAGCAGCAGTATGTTTGTCCGTGGCGGTGTTTACGTCGTCGTACGTGACGCCATGGGACCTTTCATCGCGCGGCTCTCGGTTTCCGCGTTGTTATTCGACTACGTCTTGACAGGGCCCATCAGCAGCGTTAGCGCCGGCCAGTACCTCGGGCGTTTGGCGAACGAGACGAGCGAGCTGCTGAACCTGCAATTCCGCATATCGCCGAATGAGTTCGCTGTTTTCTTTGCGATCCTGGTGACGCTGTATTTCTGGTGGTACAACATCAAAGGTTTGCATGAGTCGAGCACCAAAGCTCTGCGCATCATGCAGGTCACCACGGTCATGGTGGTGATCTTTCTTGTTTGGTGCTGTCTGACGCTCGCAGTCCGTGGTCCCGCGCAGATCCCACCCCCTCCGACACCGTCCCATTTGGAATTCAGCGATGAAGGACTGGGCTGGTTCAAGGGAACCTTCTGGCCAACCATCCCTGTGGTGGCCATCATTATTGCGTTTGGGCACACCCTGCTTTCCATGAGCGGCTTCGAAACACTGGCGCAGGTCTATCGTGAGATCGCTTACCCGAAGCTGAAGAATCTCTATCGCACCGGGAACATCGTATGCGCGTACGCCGCAATTTCGACGGGCGTCATTACATTACTCGCCGCGATGATTATCCCCGACAATGTGCGTCTGCAATATGCCGAGAACCTCCTTGGCGGACTCACGAATTATCTGGTAGGCCCGGAATTCCTGCGGCTCGTGTTTCATGTGTTCGTCGTGATCGTCGGTGTGATGATCCTTTCGGGAGCGGTCAACACCTCCATCATCGGAGCCAACGGCGTCATGAACCGCGTTGCCGAGGATGGCGTGCTCGATCCGTGGTTCCAGAAACCGCACCGGCGGTATGGCACGACTTTCCGGATCATCAATCTGATCACGGTGCTTCAATTGATCACGGTCGTTGCCAGCCGCGGTCAGACTTACACGCTCGGCGAAGCGTACGCTTTCGGTATTGTCTGGAGCTTTTTCCTGAAAGCCTTGAGCGTAATGGTGCTTCGGTTCCAGCGGAGCGATCAACAATACAAGATGCCCCTGAACTTCAGATTCCGCGGCACGGAGATTCCGGTCGGGCTCGCGGCGACAACTCTGGTTTTGCTGCTGGTCGCGCTGGCAAACCTGTTCTCGAAAAGAGTCGCAACCATCTCCGGCGTTTCATTCACGCTGCTGCTGTTCACTATTTTTACGATCTCCGAGCGCAGAGGAAGAGGATGCGTGCTCGTGGCGGTTCGCGACTACACTCGCATGGACCATCTGCAATCGGTTCTTCAGAAGACGAACACGAGTAAGCAGGACATCGTCGTGATGACCGTGCGCGGCGTCTCCTCTGCGGGCAGCGGCGAATATGGACTAAGCGAGCAGCAGTTGTTCACAGATTATGAGCGGGAGTTATTCACGCGTGTAGTCTCGCTTGCCGAAAAGGAGGGCAAAACGGTCCAGTTGCTGACGGTTCCTGGAGTCAATCCGTTTGATGCGATGGTTCAGACTGCCGCGACCTTGCAGGCGTCACGCCTGGTGAGTGGCGTTTCAGCCCGCATGGATTCGGAAGAACTCGCGCGCCGCATAGGACGTGCTTGGGAAAGACTGCCGGAGCCTCGTCATCCGTTCTCTTTGGAAATCATCTCGCCGGGCCGCCCATCTATTTTTGTCAACCTTGGACCTCATCCGCCGCGGCTTTGGCCGGAAGATGTCGATCTCGTTCACGGTATTTGGCTGGAACTCAGCGACGACTTCGGCGCCAAGCTGCATCATCGCGATGTCGTCGGAGTTGCGCTTCGGCGATTGAATCAGGAACTGCATTCGGCGGACCGCAAGGCGGTTCTCTCGGATGTGCGTCAAGAGTTAGATCATCGTAAATAGCCGCCAATGGCGCGAACGAACGCGAAATCATTGGCGTCATTCGCGGCTAAAATTGACGGCATGACTCGCCGCGATTTCATCATTGCTTTCGGCGCTTTGCCTGCATTGGCTGGGGAGCGCCAGGTGCGACTTCGTTCCAACCCATTCATCTTCGGTGTGGCCTCAGGAGATCCGGCGCCGACAGGCGTTGTTTTGTGGACACGGCTTAACGGCGCGGAAGAATCCCGCGTACCCGTCAATTGGGAAATCGCCGAGGATGACAAGTTCCGCCGGATTGCTGGAAAGGGATCGAGTCTGGCTCTAAAGGAACTCGGTCATTCCGTTCACGCGGAAGTCGACGGACTTCGCCCTGGAAGACACTATTGGTACCGCTTTATGGCTGGTGGAGAAGTCAGTTCCGTTGGCAGAACCCGCACGGCGCCTTCCGAGTCTCCCGCCCAGTTCCGTTTTGCGTTTGTTTCTTGCCAGAATTGAGTTTACCATCGGCTGCCACGTAAAACAGTTCCTTACCATCCCGCCGCCAACGTGGATCGGTCCTGCCAGCATTTTGAGATCGTCCATTAGCCGACGGGCGGTTTGCCGAGAGAGAACGGCTGCACGTAAATTTCATTACCATTTCCGGAACTACGCATTCCAATTAGCGCGATCGCGCCCGCATCTCGTGCGATAGAATCGTGGGTAGGAGGGAATTGTGGCGAATGGCCCTTTGGTCGGAGAACAAGGTGGCGTCCCTCGTCCAGCGCCGCCGGAGTTGACGAATCGCGCGGCGGCTCTGGTGAAGAAATATCCGGAGTGTTTTTGGTTCTGGCGTTCCGATGCACGCATCCGTAATTTCGAAGACGTTCGCCTAGTGATCCGGCATTTGCGAGAATATGGGGACCGTCGAGCGTGGCAGGATGCTCAGGACGTCTATCAATGCCTCTTAGCGCTTTTCAAAAAGAAGTTCTAGCCGTTTTGGCCGCCAATCGCAGCGAGGAGAGCCACTTTGCCGGCGGTATTGTGTTGAATGCGCCTGACAACTCACCCCGGTTTTCTCGCGACTTCGATATTTTCCACGAAGTCGCCAAAGAAGTGGTTCGCGCCAGCGACCATGACGTCGTGTCCCTTCGCGCCGCGGGCTTTGCCGTCGAAACGCTTTCCCCTTATGGTGAGTGGGAGAAGGAAACCACGTTTCGCAAAGCCAGAGTGAAGGGCGCCGGCGAGGTTCTGGAAATCGATTGGGCAGCCGATTCCGCGTTCCGGTTTTTTCCCATCGAACGTGACCCGCTATTGGGATGGCGGCTGCATCTCTTCGATGCGGCCACGAATAAAGCCCTGACTCTGGCGGCGCGCACGGAAACCCGCGACTACGTCGACATTATTGAGTTTCATAAGACCTTTCCTTTGGCGACCATCTGTTGGGCGGCTTGCGGAAAAGATCCAGGATTCACACCGCTGTCGCTGTTGAAGATGATGCGGCGTTTTGCCCGGGTCGATCCAGCTGAGCTCGACAAGATCAGCGCCCGCGAACTCGACGCAAAGCGCCTCAAGACAGCATGGATCGAAATGAGCGATGAGGCTGAAGCTAAGATGACCGCGCTTGCCAACGAGCGTCCAGAAATATCTATCGGCGTGGCCTTCGTAGACGCTTCGGGCCGTCCCGGTTGGATCGGCGACGACCCTTCTCTGCGTCCTCACGCCCCTTCGTTGCGCGGCTGCTGGCCTCATGTGCATGGCGTCGAATCCGGGACATCGCCAGGAGCACACTTGCGCGAGTGAAAGACCGGTGGGAGCCTGCCGTTTGGCGGAAGCTGGACTCGTTCAACTCTGCGCGGACCTGGGCGGGCCTGCCGAGTCTTTAGTCCACTGACTGTCGTTGCACGGTACAGGAGCGTATGGCTCTAGGAGAGGACGACCGTTTTTGGAGCGGCTGCGCACGCGGGTCAATCATCATTGATTTGATCGTCACCTTGCCGGCAAGCCTCTAACTTGCGCTCGAAAAAATTCGTCTCGGATTGGCTCCGGGCCAGCTTTATGGCTTTTTCAAAGTGCTTCCCCGCTTCTACCTTGCGGCCTGCAAGAAGGTGAAATTCCCCGTGGGCCGCCGGATAAAAGGGATAGTCCTTGAGTTTGGCAGGATCGGGAATCTTCGTTAATTCGGTCAAACCTTCTTCGGGTCCGAGGGCTTTGCCCACGGCTACGGCTCGGTTCAAGGCTACGATTGGCGAAGGTCTTACCCGGTAAAGGACGTTGTAGAGTTCCAGGATTTTGGCCCATTCAGTTTTCTCATAGGTCGGGGCGGTGCAATGCAAAGAGGCGATACCCGCTTCCAGGTGATACTCGCTCAATTCGTTTCCGATCGCAGCTTTTTCCAGAAAATGGAATCCCCTGACTATCAAGTCCCGGTCCCATTTGGAACGGTCCTGTATTTCCAGTTGGATCAGACCGCCATCGTCGGCCATCCGGCCGGGAAGACGGGCCGCGTGAAAACAGAGGAGCGCTAGCAGGGCATGGGTCTTGGGTCTCTCCCCTTCGGGATGCTCGCTTAAAAGAAGCGCCAGGCGGATCGCCTCGAAACAAAGATCCTCCCGCACTGTCCGCCCGGATCGGCTGCCGTGGTAACCCTCGTTGAAAAGAAGGTAGATCGCCTGGTAGACGGCATCCAGGCGCTTGGGTATGTCCGAAACGTTGGTGATTTCCACGAAACTCCCCGAAAGCCGGAACAGGTTCCGCGCCCGGCCGAGTTTTTTTTCGATGGAATCCTCGCTGGCCAAGAAGGAGTGGGCGATTTCGGAAACGCTGAAACCGCAAAGCGTCTTGAGGATGAGTGTCACTTGGACTTCGGTTGAAAGCTCCGGATGACAGCAGGAAAACATCATGCGGAGCTGGTCGTCCTGGATTTCCTTTTCAAAGGCCGGCGTTTCGGCGGGCTGATCCTGCCGGAGCCTCAGAAGGTAAACGAGATCTGGCGCGAAGTAGCGAAATTGATCGTCCCGCCTAAGGAGATCAATGGCCCGGTTGCGGGCCACGCGCATGAGCCAGGCGGAGGGATTCTCGGGAAAGCCGTGAATAGACCACACTTCCAGAGCCCGGCAAAGAGCGTCCTGGACTACGTCCTCTGCCAGGTCGAGGCGGCCCAATCCGAAAATCTTGGTTAAATAAGAGATCATCTTCCCCGCCTCCCGGCGGAAAAAATGGTCGACTAATCCCGGTACGTCTTCCGTAAGAAGTCCTCCTGGAGGCTTTGCACAAAAAATAACATGCGAAGCATGCATCCGCACTGTAGCGGCGGTCTATGACCGCCGGCGGTCTCGCATTTTCAGCATCGTCGGCGGTCCTAGACCGCCGCTACAGTGGGGAACCTTCAATTTTTGCGACTTTTTGTACAGAGGTTTTCTTGGGCAGAAGAATCCCTACATGGAAACGAAGGGGCGGATCTCCACCGTTCCGTCGCCTTCCAGGATGGGACAGCCCTTGGCCAACTCCAGCGCCTGGTCCATGTCCGTGGCCTCGACGATCATGTAGCCTTGGATGAAGTCCTTGACCTCGACGTAGGGGCCATCGATGACGGTCTTGGCCTTGCCGCGGACAACCTTGCCCGTTCCATCCAACCGCTCTCCGAGCTGCTTAATATGGCCGTTTTTTTCCAATGTATCTTTCCAGTCCATCCACTTCTTCATGGTCTGTTGCATCTGTTCGGGGGACATGGACCGATAGGCCGTCGGGTTACTCCGGAATAAATACATAAAATTCGCCATTTTGCTTCTCCTTTTCTTAATTACCATAAGTCGGTCTTGGCGCCTCTTTTTCGGTTTAGCCGTTCTGTGCCTTAGCGTCGCCGGTCCACGCCCCCGCCACCTGCCTGGTGGCGACGTTGAGGCGGTTCCAGACGTTGATGTTGGCGATCGCGATGATCAAGGCCGCAAGCGCGGGCTCGTCGTAGTGCCGGACGGCCTCCTTCCAAATCTCGTCGGGTACCGGGTTCGCCCGGTCGCTGAGTCGGGTGACGGCTTCGGTGAGCGCCAGCGCGGCACGTTCAGCATCGCTGAAGTAGGGAGCATCCCGCCATGCCGCCACTGCGAAGAGGCGCTCATCTGTTTCGCCTTCCTTCTTGAGGTAGCGACCGTGCATGTCAACACAGACGCTGCAGCCATTGATCTGGCTCGCTCGCAGTTCGACAAGGCCGAGCGTCCGCGACGGCACGCCGCCCTTTTCCGCGGACGCCTTCAGGGCGTGCAGGGCCTGCAAGGCGTCAGGAACGATCATCGCTATGTTTTTCATACGTGCTTGCATAATTACTCTCCCCTTTCTATTTCATTCGACTGTAACGCCAAGCCGGCTTGGCGCTGTCAGGCCGGAATTACGGCCTTCATATAAACGACGAATGGGAAAATTGAAACCGGACATACGGAAGACAAAAAATTGGGACATCTTTTCGCACAATATCGAGACCGGCATCATGGTGGGTCTTGGCGAGGAGAAGGACGAGATCGCGGAACTGTTGCAAGATGCCGGGTTGGGCGTGGTTGTGTTTCGCTGACCTTTTATTCGCTGATGAGGACGACAGGTGCTGTCAAAGCTCCCGCGACCTTGTCGAAAAAGTCCCGCACTTGAGCAAACTCTGCCGCGGGCGCAGTCACGCTTCGGATTTCGAGAGTTTGTTTGAAGACGATTTCGTCATTGTCGAGAGTCCAGGCGCCCTGGAGCGTGCCATATGGAGTTTCAATCATCACTGGAGGCGGCAGTTCGTCCAGTTTGAATCCTGAC
>QHXC01000331.1 GCA_003222815.1 Acidobacteriota bacterium
CTCCGGCGGCGGACGCTGCAACTTCACGAACATCTACACCACGCCCGAACATTTCATCTCCGGCAATCCCAACTTTCACAAATCCGCCCTGGCGCGCTACACGCCGGAGGACTTCATTCGATCGGTAAGGCGCCACCGGATTGCCTATCACGAGAAGAAACACGGGCAGCTTTTCTGCGATGGATCTTCGCAGCAAATCATCAACTTGCTGGTCAAAGAGTGCGAGGCCGCTGGCGTTGATATCCATGTCGAATGCACGGTCTCGAGGATCAAAAAGAACGGGCGCTTTTCTCTATCCACGAATCTCGGTGAATTCGACTGCGCTTCGCTAGTCATCGCAACCGGCGGCCTTTCCATTCCGAAGATCGGCGCCACCGATTTCGGCTACGCTGTGGCGCGGCAATTCGGACTCCGGATCACCGATTTGCGGCCGGCCCTGGTTCCACTAACACTCAACGGCGATGAAGGCCGCGCCTGCCGCGAACTGAGCGGAATTTCGCTGGATGCGCTCGTAACCATGCGCCACACGTCGTTTCATGAGAACATCCTTT
This sequence comes from Acidobacteriota bacterium, assembly GCA_003222815.1. Taxonomy (GTDB): domain Bacteria; phylum Acidobacteriota; class Terriglobia; order 20CM-2-55-15; family 20CM-2-55-15; genus 20CM-2-55-15. The sequence goes on from QHXC01000331.1 coordinate 552, forward strand.
TTACACATCGCGGGCTGAGCGGTCCAGCCATCCTTCAGATTTCGTCGTACTGGAAGCCTGGCGACGCCATTGTGCTCGACGTCGTACACGAAGGCGATCTCAAGAATCTGCCGCGGAGATTCATCCAGAAGTGGCGTCAGTTGTATGGATGCGGTTCCGGCACGCTGGAGAAACTGCGGGAATGGACTCTCGTACCCAGCGGTTGCGAAGGCTACCCGAAAGCGGAAGTCACGCTCGGAGGCGTGGACACCAACGAACTCTCATCCAAGACCATGGAGACCCGGCAGGTACCCGGTCTATACTTCATCGGCGAAGTGGTCGACGTGACGGGCCAATTGGGCGGATTCAATTTTCAGTGGGCCTGGGCGTCCGGGTATGTTGCGGGTCAATACGTATAATGCGAGGTTCGCCAAAATGAAAGATCCCGTTCGCGAGCAGGTTCTCTACCTATTGCGCGGAGGTGGCGCGCACTTGAGCTTCGATGAAGTGATCGCCAAATTTCCCGCCCGGCTCCGTGGAACAAAACCCACCGGGGCGCCGCACACGGCGTGGCAGTTGCTGGAACATATGCGCATTGCGCAATGGGATATCCTGGAATTCAGCCGGAATCCCAAACACGTTTCCCCCAAGTGGCCCGCCGGTTATTGGCCGCCCACAGAAAAACCGCCAAGCCCCGTCGCTTGGAATTCGAGCATCGCCTCTCTTAAGACGGATCTGGAGGCAATGGTGAAGCTGGTCGAAAATCCAAAAACCGACATCTACGCAAGGCTATCTCACGGCGACGGCCAGAACATTTTGCGCGAAGCCCTCCTGATCGCAGACCACAACTCGTATCACCTCGGCCAATTGATGTTGCTCAGCCGGCTGGTTGCTGCCTAGGCACAAAGTCTTCAACCACAGATGACAGGAATGGGCCGCACAAAATCCACACGTTGCCGCCTGCAACAATGGCGGGCAGCCCATTCCCGTAATTCGCGTCATCCGCGGCTAAACTTTGAGTTGCACCCTCTCATTCTTGTAAAAAGACGAAACCTGACCTCGGGGTCCGACGAAGGTCCGGATGCCCCGTTCAACGCCCCGGTAAATCGCTCCCAATTCGCAAAGCGGATCGAGGATGGTTTCCTCAAGCGTGCGGGCAGCTTTATTCAAGTTGTCGACCGCCTGATGGACGTTTGAGGCAATCTCATCGTTCTTGCTCTCGACGCCGCGGAATTGCGACCGATAGTTCTGTTCGGCTTCCCGGAAGGCCTGCTGCCCGGCTTCCATGGACTGTTTGGCCTTGTTGACGGCGCTCCGCACCTGATCACTGATTTCTGTGCTCTTTCGCTCAAGAAAGAGCCTGGCGTCTTCCAGCTTTCCCGAAAGCTCCTCGGGGTTGGCAATGGTACGGCGAATACGCCGTCCGGACTCCGTCATGAACAGGTATCCGACGGCTCCGCCAACGGCTGATCCTACAATCACATACGGCCAGATATTTGAACCATTTCTTCCCATTTTAGTTTTCCTCACTTCTATCACTATTGACGGCCACTCTCATCGTTTGTTGGCCTGAAGGACTTTCTTGCGTAAACGGATCGACTGCGGTGTGGTTTCGACCAATTCGTTGTCCCGGATGAACTCGATGGCTTGTTCGAGATTCAGGATGTGCGGAGAAACCAGACGAATGGCCTCATCGGCGGTCGAGGCCCGCATGTTGGTGAGCTTCTTCTCTTTGACAATGTTGACGTCCAAATCCACCGCCCGTGCGTTTTCTCCAACGACCATGCCTTCGTAGACTTCGGTTCCGGGTGTGATGAAAATCTCGCCGCGCTCCTGAAGATTCCATATCGCGTAGGCCGTGGCTTTCCCGGCCCGGTCCGCGACAAGTGAACCGGTGGGCCGCGTTGGAATATCACCCTGCCAGGCGATGTAGCCATGGAACAAAGAATTCATAATAGCGGTGCCGCGGGTGTCCGTGAGGATCTCGCTTCGCAGACCGATCAGACCTCGCGTGGGAACGTCAAATTCCAGCCGGACGCGGCCTGAACCGTGATTGACCATCTTGGTCATTTTGCCTTTCCGGCCGCCGAGCTTTTCGATGACGACGCCGAGAAATAAATCGGGGCAGTCGATAACCAGCATCTCCAGCGGCTCCTGCAGTTCGCCGTTGTTGGCTCGCGTCAGAATCTCGGGTTTGCCGACCATCAGCTCGTAGCCCTCGCGGCGCATGGTCTCGATCAGAATCGCCAACTGAAGCTCTCCTCGCCCCATGACGCGAAAAGCCTCGGTGCTCCCCGCTTCTTCAACTCGAATCGACACATTCGTGAGCAGCTCCCTTTCCAAACGCTCGCGAAGATTTCTGGACGTGACGTATTGGCCTTCGCGGCCGGCGAATGGAGACGTGTTGATGGTGAACATCATGACGATTGTCGGCTCGTCGATCTGGATGCGCGGCAATGGGTTGGGGGTTTCTGCACTGGTAACGGTCTCGCCAATGTTGATTCCCTCGACGCCGGCAATGGCCAGGATATCTCCGGGTTTGCCAACCGTCTCGTCCACGCGCTTCAGGCCTTCAAAGGAATAAAGCCTGGTAATTTTGGTCTTCTGGAGCGATCCATCGAGCTTTACAATTCCAACCTCATCTCCAAGACGAAGCGTGCCGCTAAACACCCGGGCGATGGCCAAACGGCCAAGGTAGTCGCTGTAGTCCAGGTTGGCGACCAGGATTTGCAGCGTGCCGGCAGGGTCACCCGGGGCTGCCGGAATATGCTTCACGATCGCCTCGAAAAGCGGACGGAGATTTCCGGAGGAGTCTTCAAGAGAGTCTTTTGCGATGCCGGCCCTGGCATTGGTGTAGAGGATCGGAAAATCGAGCTGATCCTCCGTGGCGTCAAGGTCGATAAAGAGATCGTACAGCTCGTTGACGACTTCCTGGATACGGGCATCCGGCCGATCGATCTTATTGATCACGGCAATGGCAGGTAGCTTGGCTTCGAGCGCTTTTACCAGGACATATCGCGTCTGGGGCAGCGGACCTTCGCTCGCATCCACGAGCAACAGGACGCCGTCCACCATCTTCAACGCCCGCTCCACCTCACCGCCGAAGTCGCTGTGGCCGGGCGTGTCGACGATGTTGATCTTCACGCCGTTGTAGCGAACGCCCGTGGTCTTCGCCAGAATTGTAATACCCCGCTCGCGCTCGAGATCATTGGAATCCATGACCCGTTCGACAACCTCTTCATTGGCCCTGAAAATACCGCTCTGCCGCAGCATGGCATCGACCAGCGTGGTCTTGCCGTGGTCGACGTGGGCGATGATTGCTATATTTCGAATCGAGTCATTGCGCATAATAGATCATGATAGCAAGAAGGAGTCGTTGAGTAGTATTCCCCTCCTGGAAAGGCTGATTTAACAGGCTTCTAACATGAGCGTACCGATTCCCAAATCTTGAAATTTCGAATCCATCTCAGCGAATCAGGCAACTATTGAGTTGAGAATCATCCCGGCCCAGATGTAGACTGCCGCCCCTATCGCTAACGGGGAAGGGGGAATTTGGGGGACAGACTCCAATTTCTTGGGTTGCAGAAATTGGAGTCTGTCCCCCAAATTCCCCCTTCCCCGTTTAGCAAAATAATAAGAGGTGTAAAGCATGTCTACGCTTTCGCGACGAGAGGTGATGAAGTTTGGCGGAATAGCGCTGATCGGAGTTTGGGGACAGAATTTTAGCGCCGAACCTGTTCGCGGACCACAGGGCGGTCCCTCCAAACCAATCTTGTTTCTTCCGCCTGCCGATTCCACGGATCCTGCCATCCATTCGAAAACCGAGAATATGTTCTGGGCCCAAGTCATGATGGAGCACGCGAATTTCTTCGCGACGCTCATGCCGGGCGCTGGCCTCACAACCGAGCGCGCCCAGGCCGAGAACTTCCAGCGGAGCTTTCAAGACCATTTCGGCCGGTCAAAGTCAGCCGCTCTAGATCGTAATAACTACGCGGCCTTCAATCGGTCGACCATCGAACTGATCAAACCGTTCATCGAGTACAAACAGCGGATGCTGGAAGCGCAGAATTCCGGAAAGATCCGCACACTTGTCTTTTCTCTTTTCTTCGATCACACCATTCGTGAAGCACGGCGCGCGACGAGCCGTCTGGAAAAGGTCGCCGGCGGTGATGCCAGCATGGGTTATGGGGAGGTCGTCGATTTTTGGTCCGCGATTATGAGTGACCATAGCGAATTGGTCGCGCACTTGCTCGATCCACAGGAACAGGAACTGATCAGCCAGGCACTCGATTCGAGCGCGGTTTTCCAGGGATTCAACTTGGGAAACCATGCGCGCCCGTTGCCTGGTGGCGAGATTCTCCTGGCTACCGAAGAGCTCCTCGATTTCGTAACAATGGTCGATGAAGGCGTTGAGGCAGGCAAGATCAAGAGCATCATTTATCCCGTTCTCGCCGCTCATCTCCACCGCGAGACGCTGAAGTTTCTCGACGAACTCAAGCGGACCGGGAACAAGACGTAGACCAATGCGTATGTTTTAGCCGCGAATTGCGCGAATGACGCGAATTGCCCATTCGCGTCATTCGCGCAATTCGCGGCCAAAAAACTTTGTGCTTTTGTATTCCTTCGCCTA
>QHXC01000116.1 GCA_003222815.1 Acidobacteriota bacterium
CTACGGTTTCCTTCATTCGGACCTTGCCGCATCGCTGCACTGCTTCGACGGATACCCTCAACTTATTGCCGGGTTTGAATCGTCAGTCCCTGGATTGCATTTCCTGGGCGCGCCCGCCGCCTGGAGTTTTGGCCCCCTAATGCGGTTCGTGTCAGGTACTTCGTATTCAGCGCGTGCGCTCGTTCGCGCCGTACTTGTAGCTAACTCGGGGCATCGGTACAAGGAGAAACGTGCATGGATCACAATGGCCAGCCCATCCCAGAATGGTTAATCGGATGTGCGGAGTGGCGGGGGCAGGGTTCGGGTGCGATCGTCATTGGCGGCAGTTACGCAGCGCTAGGTGCTGTTCGAAGCCTCGGCAGACACAAAATACCCGTCTGCGTTTTGACCGATGAGCGCCTCATTGCCAGGCTCTCGCGGTACGCCTGGCGAAGCTTTCGATGGCCGGAAGCCGGTGACGCTGGTCAAGTCGAGTACCTCTTCAACCTTGCCAAGCAATACGGGCTCCTCGGGTGGGCCATTTTTCCTATCGACGACGAGGCTGCGGCCATGGTGGCACGCCAGCACACCCTATTGAGTCAACGGTTTCGCCTGACCATACCGCCCTGGGACACTTTATGCTGGGCATACGATAAACGGCTGACCTACAGCCTTGCTTCGTCGCTTGGCGTGGATTCCCCTTGGACGGTCGTCCCGGGGAGCCGCGAGGCGGTTGCCGGGCTGGACTGCGCATTTCCAGTCATCTTGAAACCAGCCGTAAAGCAAAGCTTGAACGAGTTCACGCAAGCGAAGGCCTGGCGGGTGACGGACCGCAGTTCGCTTCTGGCCCGCTATGACGAAGCGAGTGCATTGGTGGATCCGAGCGTGATCATGATCCAGGAGATGATACCTGGGGGTGGCGAGGAGCAGTACTCCTACGCCGGCGTATGTGTGGATGGCCGGCCGGTGGCTTGGCTTTCCGCCCGGCGGACTCGTCAATATCCGTTGGATTTCGGACGATCCAGTTCTTATGTGGAAACCGTTGAATGCCCTGAAATCGAGGAGCCTACTCGTCAACTGTTGGCGGCGATGCACTTCACCGGCCTGGTCGAAGTGGAATTCAAGCGCGATCGGCGCAACGGTCTCTACAAGCTTCTCGACATCAATCCAAGGGTATGGGGTTGGCACACCGTGGGTCGGGCTGCAGGTGTAGATTTCCCGTACCTGTTGTGGCGAATAATGCAAGGTGAACACGTGCCCGAAGTGTGTGGGCGCGCGGGTGTTCGATGGATTCGGATGGCGACGGATCTTCTTGCGGCATCGGCCGGAATCCGATCTGGCCATCTATCCCCGCTTGCCTATTTTCAGTCGCTACGAGGTCCGATCGAATCCGCGGTCTTCGCCGTTGATGATCCCTTACCAGGCCTGCTCGAGCTGCCGCTACTCGTCTATCAAGAGTGGAAGCAGCGTCGACGCTTCGGGCGTGTTCAGTCCAATTCACATTCCCTGGAGAGCAGCAGCTTCGGTGAGTTAGAACGAATCAGCAGGCGAGTCCCCATCCCTGCGGGAGAGGCTGTTCCGAAGGTGCAGCCGAAGACTTAGAAGTTTGTACGACCCAAACGGAGGTGAATTGCCCAATGCGCCCAGATACTCTTGTCAAACAAACCGCGATGGATAGCAAAAAGGAGTTGCCGGTGAAGATTTTCTCCACGGCTCCGCAATCCGTTGACGGTCCCCAAGACACGTATCTCGAAAGAGTCGTCGAAGCGGCCAAGTGGAGCGAGGCGGCGGGATGTACAGGAATGTTGGTATACACCGACAACGGTATCGTGGACGCCTGGCTTGTCGCTCAGATCGTCATCGAAAATACACAAACGTTATGTCCTCTTGTGGCGACGCAGCCGGTGTATATGCATCCGTATTCGGTAGCGAAGATGGTGACCTCTTTCGCCTATCTATACAAGAGGAAGATCTACCTCAACATGGTTGCAGGTGGATTTAAGACAGACCTGCTTGCGTTGTGCGACGACACTCCGCATGACAAGCGGTATGACCGCATTCTGGAATACACGACCATCATAAAGGAGTTGTTGGCTGGGAGCTCTCCGGTGACATTGTCAGGTGGCTTCTATCGCGTAGAAAACCTGCGTCTCAAGCCCGCGCTGCCGTCCCATTTGCTTCCAGGAATATTCCTTTCGGGCTCCTCCGAGGCCGGAATGAAGACGGCAAGAGCGCTGGGAGCCACTGCCGTTGAGTATCCGAATCCGGCTGAAGAGTACGAGGCGAATTCCAGGGTGGACAACGATGCCGGAATCCGGATTGGCATTATCGCGGATGAGACTGAGCAAGGGGCTTGGCAGATTGCTCACGAACGCTTTCCGCCCGATCCAAAGGGACAAATCGCCCATAAGCTGGCGATGAAAGTGTCAGATTCAGTTTGGCACAAGCAGTTGTCGAGTCTGGATCAAGAAATTGGAGGCGCTTCCAGTCCTTATTGGCTCTGGCCGTTCAAGAATTACAAAACGTTCTGCCCGTATCTGGTCGGAAGTTACGAGCGGGTTTCAGCCGAGCTGGCGAAATATGTTAAGGCCGGCTTCGTGAACTTTATCTTGGACATTCCCGCCGAGAAACGTGACCTGAAAGCCGCTGGAATAGTTTTCGAACAGGCAGTGAAAAGAGCATGAAGGGGGTGCGCGATTCGAATCGAACGCTGCGGTCCGGCTTCCTTCGGTCCAGTGAGGCTTTCCCGAACCGTCCAGCCCTGGAAGTAGGAGGAGAAGTTTGGTCTTATCGACGATTGCACGATAGGGCCGCCTCTATTGCGGCAACGCTGATGCGAAGAGCCGCTGCTGATGGCCCGCCATTGACGGCCGTCTTTGCTTATCGGTCACCTACGGCGTTTGCTGGAGTCCTCGGGACGTTATTCCTTGGCCACGGATATGTTCCTCTAAACCGGAACTTTCCGGCCTCTCGCACGCGGACGATGCTGGAACGTGCGGGATGCCGGGCGTTGATTGTAGATTCGCAATCGGCGCAGCAACTGGATCACGTACTCGACGGGATAGAGCGGCCCCTGCTCCTACTGCTGCCCGAGGTGGTCGATGTGCGCGCCATCGCAGAACGATGGCCGCAGCATACGGTTCTCGGGTCTGGCGACCTCGAACCGCCGGAGGTCTGGGAGCCGAGCGGTGTTTCCCCAGACGCCATTGCATACCTGCTTTTCACCTCTGGAAGCACTGGCGTTCCCAAAGGCGTGATGGTCGCGCATCGAAACGTGGTTGCTTTTGTCGATGTGATGGTCGATCGCTACGGGATTGCGGAGGAAGATCGATTTTCCCAGATGTTTGAAATGACCTTTGACCTTTCAGTCTTCGACATGTTTGTCGCCTGGGAACGCGGCGCCTGCGTCTGCTGTCCTTCTCAGAAGACGCTCATCAATCCGGGAAAATTCATTCAGGAAGCTCGGCTCACGGTCTGGTTTTCGGTGCCATCGGTAGGCGTGCTCATGAAACGCTTGGGACTGCTGAGGCCTAACCGGTATCCCCAGCTCAAGTGGAGTCTGTTTTGTGGTGAGCCCCTCCCACTAGAGATTGCACAGGCATGGAGCGACGCGGCTTCGCAATCGGTCTTGGAGAATCTCTACGGACCTACCGAGTTGACTGTTGCATGTGCGGTCTATCGCTGGGACCGGGAGACCTCCGCCTCACAATGCGAATTCGGCGTAGTCCCCATTGGTCAACCTCTTTCGGAAATGAGCACGCTGGTAGTTGATGACGCACTCATGGAAGTTGCGGAAGGAGGAGCGGGTGAACTGCTCATGACTGGACCGCAACTTACTTTGGGCTACTGGCAGGACGCCAACAAGACGGCAGCGGCTTTCGTCGTCCCAATGGGACTGAATAAGGTCTATTACCGAACTGGAGATCGGGTCCGACGGCCGGTCGGGGATCAGCCCCTGATCTACCTGGGACGACTCGATCACCAGATCAAGATACACGGCCATCGGGTGGAGTTGGGAGAAGTCGAGGCCGCTCTGCGCGAGGCGGGAATCGATGCTGCCGTTGCTTTGGGTTGGCCGATGACGTCCAGTGGCGCGGAGGGCATTGTGGCTTTTCTTGGCGACAGGAGTGCGGATGTAGAGGCCATTCGGGAAAGGCTCAAGAGGAGGCTTCCCGGCTATATGGTTCCTAGCGAGTTTCACGTGTTGAACGCACTTCCGCTGAACTCCAACGGTAAGGTGGATCGTAAGAGTCTTCTCAAAATGCTGGAGGTATCCGTATGAGCAGGGTCATGGCTGAAGACGTGAGGTCTTTTGTGCTCACGCGCCTGGCGGGCCCACTAAGGGCCAAGGGATTGACGGTGCAGGATGTGCCCGATGACTTCGACCTGCTTACAGAGGGTGTCATCGATTCCTTTGGGATCGTTGAGTTGATTTCATCGGTATTAGAGGCGTTTGGAAGTGACGTCGATTTCGAAGATCTGAACGCGGAGGATTTGACGATCATCGGCTCTTTCTGCCGTTACGTTGCGGAAAAAAGCGTACCCGTCAATAGACAATGATGAATCAGTTGCCGGAAGAATCTGTGCTTGGCGGGATGATAAACCGGATCCTTGCCGTGATCGCTCGCTTTGCGCCAGGAATTACCACCTGGCGGGTGCGTCTTCACCGATGGCGCGGTGTACGAATCGGAAAGGGTGTGCACATTGGTGCCGATGTCCTCATCGAGACCGGATTCCCGAGCTGGATTTCTATTGGAAACAATGTGCAAATTGGCATGCGGTCCACCATCATTGCTCACTATCACGGACTGCTTCCGAAGCAGGAAGACCTTCGGAACTACGTATCGGTTCGGATTGAGGACGAGGTGAGCATCGGCGCAGGCGTGATTATCCTGCCGAACGTGACCATCGGCTACGGTTCGGTGGTGACGGCTGGAAGCGTTGTTAGCTCGTCGATACCGCCGCTGACACTCGTACAGGGCAACCCTGCCCGGCCCATCGCGCGCTGCGGTATCCCTCTCAGCTTTACGACTCCTCTGAAGGAATTCTATCGAAAGCTGAAACCCTTACCCGCCGGGAACTCGACTTTTGTTTCAAGGAGTGGAGATGGCTAGGATTGGTATGGTTGTCTTTGGTAACTACTCTTCGGACCAGCGCGTCCGGCGTGAGGCCGAGGCGCTTGTGAGCCGGGGAGATGAAGTCGACTGTATTTGTCTTTATCAGGATCCTGACAAGAAACGGATTGTCAAGGGAGTGCGGCTGTTTTATCCGCCAGCACGGAAGTATAGAGGAGAGCGCATCGTCTCATATCTGATCGAGTATTTTGCGTTTTTCTTATATGCCTTTGTCAGGTTGTCTACGCTGCACGTCAAAAGGCGCTACGATGTCGTGCAAGTTCACACGATGCCCGACTTCCTGGTGTTTGCGGCACTCATTCCCAAATTGCTCGGGGCAAAAATCATTCTCGATGTGCATGACC
>QHXC01000117.1 GCA_003222815.1 Acidobacteriota bacterium
ATCAGCCCTGGGCCAAGGCACTCGCCGACGAACGCGCCACTGGATTGCACGAGAGAGAGGACCCGGATGCCAATTGCCTTCCTCAGGGTGTCCCGAGGATCAACGGGGTCCCCCCACCGTGGAAGATCGTCCAAACTCCAGGATTCGTGGTGATTGTCTACGAGGCTTTCAATCTCTGGCGGCAGATCTTCCTGGATGGCCGCGAGCTGGGAGAGGACTTCACTCCAAGTTGGATGGGTTATTCGACGGGTAAGTGGGAAGGCGATACTCTGGTGGTCGATACCAGGGGTTTTAACGGCAAGACCTGGCTGGATCAGGCCGGGAAGCCAGCCACGGATGCCCTGCATGTCATCGAGCGTTATCGGCGCAAGGATTTTGGTCACATGGATATTCAAATCACCATCGATGATCTCAAGGCCTATACAAAGCCTTGGACGATCAACGAGCAGGCACGCTTGTTGCCGGATACGGAATTGATGGAATTCATTTGCAACGAGAACAACATTGACCTGGAGCATCTAAACGGCAAGTCCGTTAAGTGAGTTCCGTTGGCCCAGCCATAATCCTGCGAGCCGGCGCGAATCTTCTTTGGGTAACGCTACGGCTTTAGGCTGCGGTAAACGGCTTCGATAAACATATCGGTTGTCCAGGCACCGGAGTTGGCGCCGTAACGCGTATCGTAGTCCGCCGTTGGCCGGGCCGCTTTGATCTGCGCCAATGTTGCGCCCTCATTGATCAAGGCCTGAATGCGATCCCGGATGATGACAACCATGTCGCGGTACTCCAGGACCTCATGCTCATCGGACAGATAGCCGTGGCCCGGGACAATCGTGGTTCCGCCCTCTCCTTCGTGCTGAAAGCCGGTAAGACTTAGGATGTCATTCAAGGCCTTAATCTCGCCCTGCACGCTGCCGCCGTTTTTGGTATCGATAAACGGGTACTGTGTTGTGGTGAAGATGTCGCCGGCGGCGATGACATCGGAACGGCGGAAGTGAACAATGCTGTCGCCGTCGGTGATCGCGTTAGGTTCGTAAAACATCTCGATCAACTCGCCGTTGTGAAACTTTCGCCGACGTTCTTCAAGGTATGTGTCGGCGGGAACCATATCGGCGGGCGCCTTGGCCGCCTGCAGCCGAACGGTAACGTTGTTCTGTGCGATCACGGTGGCGTGATGAGCCGGATCGTTGAATAGACCCGTCGCGCCGGCCGGCGACTGCAAGTCGAAGAAAGAGCCTGGAAGGCTGGGATCGGCGCCGGCCGCTCCCAGTTTGGCATTACCCCCGACATGTTCAGCGTGCATACTGCTGTTGACAATAAACTGAATGGGACGCTCGCTCAATCTGCTGATGGCGGCGATGACTTTGTCGGACAGCTTGCCTGCGCCTGAATCGACGACAAAGGCGCCTTGATCGCCGGTCTGGACCACAATGTTTCCACCGTCACCGGTCAACAAATACGTATGGTCTCGAATTGGAAAAACGTGGATCTCGCCGTCTTGCGGTTCCGGATCGATCGCGCGGCTCGTTTCCGAAGGACGGTTTGGCTCCGGTTGCAGTTTCGCAAGGCCGTCGGCTTCGGTTGCGTTTTTGATCTTGTCTCCGAAATCCGGGTAGATGGATTCCGCTCCCGCCAGGCTGGCGAGCAAAGGCAGTTTGTATTGCTGTGAGTATTCTTTGACGAACGGCTGCTTGCCAAACAGGTAATGGGGCACTACATCAGGCGCTCTCCCCGTAACCTGTTCGCCATCCTCGCATGCGTACAGCCAGGCGTGGTGGTCGCCCGGCTCGCGGACATAGTCATTGCTTCGAACCTCCGGCTCACTCAGGAAAACAGGATCGGTCACAACCGTCGTATCGGTCAAATGATCGCCGTGGCGAACGAGGTACTCCATGACCGTAGCCTGATCGCTCTCCGGGGAACCATTCCGCCGCAGCCATCCCTGTTTGAGGTGGGTCGTGTAGACGACCAACGCATTGCCGGCGAACTGGCCTGTCGAAAAGCCCTTGAACGAATGCGGCGCCCATGCCCGAGGATGCGGACGGCCGTCCATCCAGATGACGCGGTGACCTTCGGTGGTCTGTGCCCAGACGTGAATGGCTATCAAGCGCTGGGTATGGGAATCGCGTTCTTCCCAGATCCGGAAGTTCCCCACGGCGCGCATTTGGTAAGGCAGAACGTACGCTTCACACTGATGATGGCGGAGTGTCAGACGCGAAGTGTCATAAGATAGTGCCCACAGCCGTCCTGCCTCATTCAACGCGAAACCACCGTAGTCGGCGATCTCGGGGCCGTTTCCGCGCTCAAGGGCATCTTCGTGCAACGCCGGTGTCCAATATCCCGTGATGTCAATGTCGAATGCACGCGTCGCAGGGCCCGCGGGCGCCTGTGCATAAAGCATCGCGCTCACCAGGAGGGCCGAGAACGCGCAGAGAATTCTATTCTTTTTTTTGATGGAGCTTTTCATCGTGCTAGGCATGGAGTGGGTTTCCAACCCGAAGCGTCGTTTTGTTTCTTGAAGTGCGTGCTGGTCCAGAATGGCTGGGCCAGATACTCAGGATCGACAACCTCCGAAATCACCAACAGAATGGCATCCCCGCCAGGCAGATCAAATCGGTCATAGTACTCTGTCAACACAGTGTGCGCGCTATAAGGCACACCGTTCTTGCGCAAATATCCAGGCCGGAGTTTCGTCGTCACGACCTTCAGCGACCCCCCAGGAGGCGGCGGCGGCGTAAATCCAAAGTCGAGGCCCCCAAAGGTCGTCTGGATTGGCGCCCGAGGGTAATCCCAGGAAGCCGAGGAAATGCCCTGCCAATCTCCGCCCTCCCCCTGAAGAGACCCAAATTGGAATATTCGTGTCTGGCCGCCCGCATCGGTTTCCAGCTTTAGCGTGTTGTCGTCCTGCCAGAAGATATGGAGCCGCGTCGGCACGCGCATGAGGCCTGCGGCGCCATAAGCTTTGCACTGTTCACCCGCCCCTTCGTCCTTTGCCGGATCCCACGCATCTGCGATCTTCTTTCCCGCTGCACTGAGCGGAACCGATTGGTAGTCGCCCTTGGGTGGGGTGAACTGCCGGTAGCGCCAATCCTCAGTAACCAAGGAAACCCAATAACCCGTAATGTCGATCCGGGCCGCGGCTCGGGGCGAAGCAGGAGGCGTTGGAGGTCCACCTCGGCCTTGTGCATAAGCGCCCGAGGTGGTCATCAGCGTCATTAATATGGTCGGTAAAATGATTCGCATCGTGATCAAGCTTCATCCAACAGCGGGACGCGAGCGTGTGTCGCGAGTGTCGATATTCTAAAACAGAACGTACTCGGGAAGTCTACATTCGGGCTCTTTAATCACCACAGGAGTAGTTTCCGATTATTTGACGGCACTCCCTGAACACGCTAGCTTGACCGCCACTCGAAGCTCGTTATAATTGCGACACCGCCACCGCCGACGCCTGCCGCTACGACAGCGCATCGCGGGAAGTCGCGTGCACGCACGCGTCGATTTGTAATCAGAATCTATCACCGAAAGGAAGGGTAGGGCTCATGAGATCGCTGGCGACCGTACTGGTTCTGGGATGCATCCTCTACTTAATAGCCCCGGCGGCGATTTGGGCGCAAGCAACGGCTCAGATCAACGGAACAGTCAGAGACGCGAGCGGCGCTGTTTTGCCGGGAGTGCAAGTCACGGCTACGCAAACCGAGACCGGTATTTCTCGAACGACCGTGACGAATGAGACCGGATTTTACGTGCTGCCGAGCTTGCCCCTCGGTCCATACCGGCTCGAAGTGTCATTGACTGGCTTTCGGACTTTCGCGCAGACCGGAATCCTGCTGCAGGTTGCCGGTAATCCGGTGATCGATGTCAAGATGGAAGTGGGTCAAGTCGCTCAAACGGTCGAGGTGCAGGCGGAAGTTGCGGCCATCGAGACACGCAGCCTTGGTGTGGGAACGGTTGTTGAGAGCCAGCGCGTGTTGGATTTGCCGCTGAACGGCCGCCAGCCAACGGACCTGATTACGTTGAGCGGGCTGGCTGTCCAAACGAGCAGTTCTCCGGGATTCAACATGGACACCGGCGTGAATATCAGCGTGGCGGGTGGAACAAGCTACAGCGTGCAGTATAACCTCGACGGGGCCTCACATCTCGATATCTACGATGGAACGAATATGCCGCTACCCTTTCCGGATGCCCTGCAAGAATTCAAGCTTGTCACCAGTTCGCAGGACGCATCCAGCGGAGGCCACTCGGCAGCCGCCGTGAACTCCGTGACCAAATCCGGCACCAACCAGTTTCACGGTGATGTTTTCTGGTTCTTGCGCAATGCGGCAGCGAATGGACGGGATGCGTTTGCGCCGAAAAATGATCAACTGAAGCGCAATCAATTCGGTGGTGTTCTCGGCGGCCCGCTCAAGAAAGACAAGGTGTTCTTTTTCGCTGGATTCCAGGGCACAACGACGCGCCAGACCCCGCTGGCCGTCACCGCTTACGTTCCTACAGCCGCAATGCGCGCCGGCGATTTCTCGGCTTACGTCAACCCCGTCAATGGCTGTCCTTCGGCCGCTGCCATAAGAAACATTGTTGCTGGGAACGGAAGACTAACCTTCCCGTTGAGTGCTGCGGCTGTGAACATCGCATCCAGGCTGCCTCAAACCAGTGATCCTTGCGGAAAAGTTGCGACCGGAAATCCTCTCCACGAGAACCGGTTTCAAGTGCCGGCGCGGTTGGATTATCACTTGAACGAACGGCATTCCTTGTTCGTCCGGTATCTGGTCACCAAAATCGATGCAACCGTGCCGTACGAAATCAGCCCGAACGATGTACTGACTTCCAGCGGGGTGGGTGCCGACGACATGGGTCAATCGCTGGCCTTCGGCAGCACCTATGTCTTGAGCCCGACCGTTGTGAACTCTTTGCGAATTTCAGGCAATCGCGTTGGAGCAAATAAGCCTGCCGCAAAATTCTTTAGTCCAGCCGACGTTGGCGTGAAGAATTTGGTTACTTACATTCCTCAATTCACTTCTATGAGGGTTCAGGGTGCGTTTGACCTCGGCTTCACGTCCAACTTCTTCATCTCCACAACCGCCATGACCAATTTCGGTGTGAATGATGACGTCACGATCGTTCGAGGATCGCATCAGCTTGCGTTCGGCGGCAGCGTGAGTCGCGGACTTTTGTTCAGTCGGTCCAACGCCTGGGCTCCGGGCGTGATGATTTTTGCCGGCTTGCCGAATCTCAATCCTTTTCTTGGAATTCCTCCCGGCGCGCCGCCGGTGTTGGGCACCGGGGCGGCTATCACCGATTTCTTGACCGGCAAACTGACGCAGCTTCATCAGGCGAATCCGAATCCCGAGAACCTGACTCAGAACTATTTCGCTTTGTATTTGCAAGCAAGGATGGAGACATCTACAACTTCAGTCTCGAGAAATTCTACAAGGGCGTGCAAAGTAAGGTCATTCCGACCGCCCCGCCGGGCTTCAGCTACCCGGGTGATCCGGGGTTTCAAGGCAAATCCGGCATGGATAGCCAGTGGGGCAATCTGGAACCGCGAATTGGAATCGCTTGGGATCCTTCTGGCGACGGCAAAACGGCTATCCGTCTGGGAGGCGGCATCGCACACGACTTCATCAGAATGGATCTGCACGAAAACACATCGTCGGTCGCGCCATTCCGACTAACGGTCATTACTCCGGCCGGACCCACCTTTCTGGATAATCCATTCCCCGCCGGGAGCCCGTTTCCGTACAACTTCGATTCAGCTCACCCCACGTTCCCATCGAGCTTTTCGTATCAAGGTTTTTACCCCATTCCGCCAAACCTCAAGACGACGGAACAATACTCGTGGAATTTGGGGATTCAGCGCCAAGTTACGCCGAGCCTGTTTGTGTCTGGAACCTACGTGGGCACGCATCTGATTCATACGTGGACAGCGATCGATCTCAATCCGGGACTCTTCATCCCCGGCAACTGCCTTCCTGGGCAATACGGCCTCACCGCTCCGGGCCCGTGCAGTCAGTCTAGCAACGTGAACCAACGGCGGCTGCTGAACCTGACCAATCCCACCGCTCCCAACGTCAATACACTTGGGACGATGACTCAGCTCGATGACGGCGGCACGCAGAGTTACAACGGCCTCCTCTTAAGTGCACGGCTACGGCTTGGCCAACGAGTCAATCTGGACGGAAATTACACGTGGTCGCACTGCATTGGACTGCCGATCACGACGCTCACCAATATCGGCGGCGCTTATCCGCACCAGCCGTACCAGAACAACGGACCTAATGATCGCCGCCTGGACATGGGCGACTGCACCAGCACCGTCTTTATTGGTTCGCTCGACCGCCGGCATATTGGGAATATCACAATGGTAGCCACAACGCCGAAATATCCACCCGGCTCCTGGCTGCAGCGCGTTGCTTCCACCTGGACCTTCTCCACCATCTTTCAAACGTATTCCGGCCAGCCTCTCAGCGCCCAAATTGGGAGCGACCAGGCTTACAACGGAGTCGGCGCCGGCCAAGGGGCCATTCCAATTCCACAGCGGCCGAATCAGTTGATAGCTAACGTGACTGCTTCGAATCGAGGCGAGGGCTGTCTGCCTGCTCCTTGCGTTAGTTGGTACAACCCTGCGGGATTTGGGCTACCTGCACCAGGCACGTACGGGAATATCGGTATCGGCACGTTGAGAAGCCCGGGATTCTGGGAGTGGGATCAAACCATCTCTAGAAGATTCCAGATCGCTGAGGGCCGGCAGATCGAGTTTAGGGCCGAGGCTTTCAACGTTACTAACAGCGTCCGGCTGGGCAATCCCGAGACGTACTTCTCGAGCGGTAACTTCGGCAGGATTCTCTGCAGTGCGGCGAGCTCCTCCCCAACGGGTTGTAATACCACGCCGACCTCCCCTTCGGGCGGCCCGCGCGTCTTGCAATTCGCGCTCAAATACCTTTTCTAAAGCATCAAGCGATCGCGGCTGCTCGAGCGTAGGTCTTAATGAAGTTCATGGCCAGGTTCGCGTCGCGGCCGCGCGAGATGCCGCATTCGGAGGCGATGCCGAATTTCGGGACGAACTTTTTGGCCGCCGCGATACGTCTTGCGGTTCCTTCCACGCCGTCCTGGGCGTGGACCAAGCCCAGATACAGCTCGGTGCCGGGCTGGAGCTCGAGCTCCTTCAGCGGCGCAAAATAAGCGTCATCGTTTCGGTCAATGGGCACCGGCATGTGCATCCAATGGATTGCGCGCTGAACACTGCGTGTGATGAGGTTGGCCATCTCGACCAACTTGGTGGCGTCGATGGGTTGCACGAAGTGCTTAGCGTCGAGATCGCCATAGCACAGATGAAAGCCGAGCTCTACGCCACTCGGCACCGCTGCGGCCAGTCTCGCAAAGTTGGCGGCGAAGACCTGCTCCATTCCGGGAAAAGACGGGCTGTTCGGCCAGCGACCGTCCCAGGCGAGCATCTCGAGGCAGACGTCCCACTGAATAGCAAGATCGTGGTGCGGGATTGCCTTCAAGATGCGCTCGACCTCGCGCAGCATCGCTTGCTCGTAGGCGGGATAGACCTGCCGCGCGTCCGGCTGCTGGACGAAGGGCATGACGACAGCCCACGGCGTGGGCAACGAGACTTGAAAACGGACGCCGGCGGGAATCCGTCCAGCCGACCGAGCCGCAACAAAGTCCTCGTACGATGGGCGCGCCTCGCGCGCGTATCCCAGTTCTCCAAAGTGGATGTCCTCGGGCGTAGCGCCCTCGGCCATCTTTAAAGGGACCAGTGTTTGGCCAACCGGAGAGAGTGAAGGATTGGCCCGCAAGACGGGGATCTGGAAGCTTATCCACAATCGTCTTCCTCCAG
>QHXC01000118.1 GCA_003222815.1 Acidobacteriota bacterium
CACGTGACGTTGGATGTCTCCGATGTGAAACGCTCAGTGGATTTCTACCAGGGATTGTTCGGAATGCCCGTGATTAACAGGCAGGGTACGACGTCAGCTGGCCTTCAAATCGGTAACGGACCACAGCACCTGGGACTAAACTCCTCGGGCTCAAATGCGCCGAAGATCAATCACATTTGTTTGGCCGTTGACAATTTTAACGTCGATCGGCTCAAGGCCATTCTGGCCCAGCGTGCCATCACCGAAAGCGAAGCGGCAGAGCCCATGCGAATGCGTGTGCGTATGCGCGGCCCGGAAGCTGGTGGAGGCAAAGAAGGCACCCCGGAGTTCTACTTTCGCGATCCTGACGGCATCGTCATTCAATTGCAAGATCCGCGGTATTGCGGTGGGGCCGGTCCGCTCGGCAACATTTGCCCGCGGCCCGAGCCGTCACCGAAGAGAGGCTTGATGGCTCTCCGAAACTGGAGTCACTGCACCAACTCTGGTTCCGACCGAGCGCGTTCTAATAAGTTTTACCAGGAGTTGTTTGGCTTTCGGATCCAGGCGTATCAAGGACCGGGCAACCCGGTGTTCGGTTTCGGCAATTCTGGCCAATTCCTGGCGTTCGGTGCTGGTGGCGGCCAAGGAGCGGCGGGCGCGGCTCGGCCCGGCGCCATCAATCACTCTTGCATGACTATGGACAATTTCAATCCGGAAAAGGTCATCAAGACGCTCGAAAGCTACGGCATCAAGCCGAGAGGAAGTGCACAAGGAACGCCTGGACCCTTGGTGCACTACATCAGCATGCGAATGGAAGATCGTGGAGGTGCAAAAGAAGGGACCCCTGAACTCTACTTCACGGACCCCGACGGCCTGCTCGTTCAGCTTCAGGATACTACGTACTGCGGAGGAGCGGGTGTCTTGGGGAACGTATGTATTTCCTAGAGCTGAATGGTAATCGAAGCGGGAGGAGCCATGGACACGAGCGTCAAATGCCTTACCATATCCGTTCTGCTGGCGCTGACTCTAGTCGTCATCCCGGCGCAGGCTCAGGTCGAGCGTGCATCGATCATCGGAAATGTAACCGACAAAACTGGCGCCGTTCTCGCCGGGGTCGTAGTCACGGTTACTCATGAGGAGACCAATACCGCTATCAAGGTCACCACCAGCGACACCGGTGCGTTTACAGCGCTGAACCTCATCCCCGGAAGCTACACGATCTCGGCTAGCCTCCCCGGCTTCGCTCCCATCACCTACCGCAACTTTGTCGTGCAGGTGAGCCAGCAGGCGCGCCTCAATTTTGTGATGGAATTAGGCGCATTGGAACAAAGTGTCGAAGTTACAGCTGCCGCGCCGCTGCTGCAAACGGAAAATGCGTCCGTGGGGCAGGTGATTGGCTCCGCCGCCCTGAATCAGTTGCCTCTAAACGGCCGCAACTTCGTGCAACTCGCCGTTCTCGCCCCGGGCGTCACCGGCCTGGACTACTCACAGCCCAACACCATCAACTCCGGCCAGCGCCCCGATGAGTTGAGGCCGGGCGGCACCACGCTCACCGCCAATGGAGCGAGCAATTACTCGAACCAAGTTCTGCTCGATGGTATCGATGACACCGAAATGATCTCCCACACTTTTGTCGTCCGTCCTTCCGTGGAAGGTATTCAGGAGTTCAAGGTGTTAACCAATAACCCTGGTGCTGAGTACGGACGAGCGGCCGGAGCCATCGCGGTGCTGACGACGAAGTCCGGCAGCAACCAGATGCATGGATCGGTGTTCGAGTTTCTCCGCAACGATAAACTTGATGCATTCAGTTTCTTCGCGAACCGCAGTCTTGCGAAACCACCGTACAAGCTCAACCAGTATGGCGGCAGCATCGGCGGACCCGTGATCCTGCCGCACTACAGCGGCAAAGATCGCACCTTCTTCTTTGCCGATTATGAGGGGTTCCGTGAGGTGGCGGGGGCGCCCCAGGTGCTGACGGTACCGACCGCCGCGATGAGGGCGGGCAACTTCGCAGGAGTCGTACCGAACGGTATCTATGATCCGCTCACAACCCGGCCCAACCCCGCAGGGGGAGCTAACATCCGCGAGCGCTTCCCGGGAGATGTGATTCCGCAAAACCGTTTCCAGGCGATCGGGGCGGCGCTGGTAAATCTCTATCCGATGCCCCAGACCTCGGCGTTGGTGAACAATTACGTCACCACTCTGGTGAAGCGCAGCAACATCCATCGCGCCGATGGCCGCCTGGACCATCAGTTATCCTCCAAAGGAACGCTGTTCTTACGTTACTCGGTGGACTGGGCGGACATCCGCATGCCCGAAACCTTCAATACCGATATCGGTGGAAACGAGGCCAGTTTCTCGGGCACGGATACGGTACACGGACATAGCCTTGTGGCGGCTTATACGCGATCTTTCAGCGCTACGACCATCGGGGATTTCCGTTACGGCTTAACCAAGTTCCACGGCGGCCTGGTGCCGAACGTCCTCACGAACCCCGTCTGGAAGACCATTCCGGGGCGACTGGATAGCGACCCCTACCAACCCTCCGCGCCCATCGTGAGCCCGAGCGGCTACGCAGGCCTTGGAAATCCGCGCTCCTCGCCTCTCATACGGGATCAGCGCATGCACGAGGCAATCGGAAACCTGAGCGCGTTGCGAGGAGCGCACAGCCTCCGCTTCGGTGTGGACCTCCGCTTTCGCGGGTCGGGTGAGACCGCCAGTCCGCCGGGTGAGAGCGCCTTCGGCCGCTGGAACTTCGATCCCTCATATACGCGCAATCCCGCGTCACCCGGGGGCACGGGAGATGCCATCGCAACCATGCTGCTCGGTTTCCCCATCGCGTTGCGCCGCGACGTGTTCCTACCCGGCAGCGCCTATCTCCACACCAATGAACTGAACTTCTACGTCAAGGACGATTGGCGCATCACCAGCAAGCTGACCATCAACCTGGGATTGCATTACGAGATCAATACGCCGTTCCGGGAAGTCGACAACAAGTGGGCCAATTTCGATCCGGCACGCGCCCGCGTCTTAATCGCGGACCAATCAGGGGTGAGCCCCACGGCTAACGTCATGACGGACTATAAGGCCATTGGCCCGCGCGTCGCGTTCGCGTGGCAAGCCACGGCGAAGACCGTGATTCGCGGTGGCTACGGCATCTTCTACGACCCGCAGGGCAACCAGGGGACGAGCATCCGCCAGTTCCGGCAGCCGCCTTTCGACTTTGTCCTGAACATTCCGCAATCCGGCAATGACGTGCCGGCGCTCAGCACGGCGACGGGTATGCCCATCGTGACCACTTCTCCTGACTTGACGCAAGGCACGGCGGCCATCTATGCCCTGCGCGGAATCACGCCCGACTTCCGCAATTCCCAGGTGCAGCAGTTCAACTTCAGCGCACAGCGGGAACTCTCGCACGACACTGTACTGACGGTCGGTTTTGTAGGATCGGCGGGAGCGCACCTCACCTGGTCGCGAGACATCAACAGGCCCGATCCGGGACCGGGCGCCATCGACCCACGCCGTCCGTATCATAACGTTCTGCCCTCGGTGTCGAGCATTGCCTGGCTCGAAAGCTCCGGCAATTCGTTCTTCTCGTCCCTGCAAACCTCTTTCGAAAAGCGACTGGGTCGCGGGCTTTCCGTCCTCTCCAACTGGACGTGGTCGCATTCGTTGGACAACTCGTACGCGGAAGGTGGTTCGCCCGGCCCCACGCCGCAGAATCCGAAAAACCGTCGCGTGGATTGGTCAAGTTCCGTAAGCGACCTGCGGCATCACGTCAACATCGCCGCCACCTACCAGTTGCCGTTTGGCCCCGCCAAGCCTTTTGCCAGCGGAAAAAGCGCCGCGAGCTATCTGTTGCGAGATTGGGAGATCGGCGGCATCGCGGTCATGCAAAGCGGACTTCCATTTACGGTTTCGTACTCAGGGTCACCCTCGAACACCGGCGCGGGCACCAGGGCCAACCCCGTACCCGGAGTGGACCCATATCCGCAGCACCAGACCATCGCACAGTGGTTCAACCCCGCTGCCTTCACGACGCCTCCTGCATTCACGTACGGCACGTTGGGGCGAAATACGCTGAACGGTCCGGCGCTGTATAACCTGGACAGCTCGGTATCGCGCAAATTTGCGTGGAGCGAGAATCGGGCGCTGACATTCCGCTGGGAGATGTTCAATGCGCTCAATCATCCGCAGTTCGGTCTGCCGGCGGCAACGGTCGGCGTTGGCGCGCCCGGTACGATCACGTCAACGCAACGGGCGAACCGACAGATGCAGTTCGCGCTTCGGTTGAGCTTCTAAACGCGTATCGGCCTAGGCAGCGGTGTTTCCATGGGGGCCTCACGCTGTCCAATTCCAAATGTCCTCTTCTGAGACTCTGCGCAGATGACGATTCATATTGTCGGTAAGTCGGGTTGCGGAAACGATGGTTGATTTTGGAAATGTCGCTTGTTTCCCCGATCCCAACTTGTGGGTCGTTGAGGTACTTCAAGTTTTCCGTGATTGCATGCCACATCACATACCCCTTTGAAAATGGACCGGCGAATTCCGGATCATGCATCCTATGGCGTCTGATATAGTTGCGACGGCTGAGACACCAGGTTTGGGTATATGTCCAACTAGCCAAGAGCCCATAGATGCCCATTATCGCGATGGCTACTAGAATTGGAGGAGTGCTCCTGCTTCTTATTTCGATTGCATTGCAGGGTCAACAAACGAGGACCTCGGCTGCATCGATCTCAGGCACGAGCGCCAGCGACACTTCCGGTCGCGCGCGCGCGGCTGGCTCGGGGGCATTCGAAGCCGCACCCGGCCGGACCCCCGTTTATCGCATCAAGTTGCGGGTCCACAACGGGCAGACCACGCTGCCCGCGGCCGAGCTCCGCAAATCACTTGCAGAGATGAACTCCATAT
>QHXC01000119.1 GCA_003222815.1 Acidobacteriota bacterium
TGGCCGGCTCCCGGGGGATTTCGCCCCGAAGCGGAAAACGACGCGGGCGGGTTCCTAAAACATAGCGTGCCGCGCCTGGCGCACGGCTGCCGCCTGAGCACGGTCGCGGGGCAGGAAGACATGTTGTTGATCCCGGAAGGAGCGTTGCGGTTGAAGGGACCATCGCGCGCCATCGTGGAGCTTTGCGACGGTCAGCGCACGATCCGGGATATCGTCGGCGAATTGCAGCAGCGCTATCCTTCCGAGGACGGCGGCAAAATCGAAGTGGAGGTCGTCACGTTTCTTAACCGCTTGCGCGAGAAACGCGTCGTCGAGTACGAATGACGTATATACCGCGAGCGCTGATCGCCGAAATCACTCACCGCTGCCCGCTGCACTGCGTTTACTGCTCGAACCCGCTCGATATGCAGCGGCGCTCGAACGAGCTTTCAACCGGCGAGTGGGTCTCGATCTTCAACCAGGCGAGCGTGTTGGGTATCCTGCAGTTGAGCCTCACGGGCGGCGAACCCCTCGCCCGCCCCGACCTTACCGAACTGGTCAGCGCGGGCCATGGCGCCCAACTCTACGTGAACCTGATCACCTCGGGCATTGGCCTAAACGAATCGCGTCTGGACGCCCTGATCGAAGCCGGTCTCGACCATGTACAGTTGAGCCTGCAAGATTCCCAGGAAAGTCCGGCGAACGAATTCGCCGGCGCGCGCGCCCACGAGCTCAAGCTGCGCGTTGCGGAGATGGTGCGCAGCCGCCCGATCGGATTCACGCTGAACGCCGTCGTCCACCGGCGTAACCTCGACCGGCTCGAAGAGATTATCGCACTCGCGGAACGGAGCGGCGCCCAAAGGCTGGAGATCGCCAACGTGCAGTACTACGGGTGGGCTCTCCAAAATCGCGAGGTGTTGTTGCCCACGCGTGAACAACTCGCGCGCACTATCGCAATCATCGAGGCCGCGCGTGAGCGTTTGAAGGGCCGCCTTCGGATCGATGCCGTTCTGCCCGACTACTACGCCAAATATCCAAAGGCCTGCATGGGGGGCTGGGCACATCAGTTCATCCTCATCGACCCGGCTGGCCGCGCATTGCCTTGCCACGCCGCGCCCGTCATCCCGGGACTTGAGTTCGCCAGTGCGCGTGAGCGTCGGCTGCGTTGGATCTGGGAGGAATCGCCCGCGTTCACACTCTTCCGGGATGAAAATTGGATGCCGGAACCATGCCGGAGCTGCGACCGCCGTACAAGAGACTTCGGCGGTTGCCGATGCCAGGCTTTTCTGCTCACGGGCAATGCCGCCGCGACAGATCCGATTTGCACGCTTGCGCCCACACATGGAGTCGTCGAAGAAGTGCTCCAGCGCGTAGATGCTCACGCTTCATCCACCCGAAGCTGGGTCTACCGCAGCGACCCCGCCTAGCCTGACCAAGCCTTCAATTTGACCGGCCAGAGTGGCGAGCGTAGAATTCGGCGCATAAATCCAACTTGCTGCCGTTTTCGAAGGGAGTGACTCTGTGATTCCCAAATCCGGCACACATCCAGTACCGAACGGGATGACGGCGCCTTCGCAGCCGCAGCTCTCACCTGTGCGTTATGGGGGATAAACCATGAGCAGAATAAAGTACGCGATACATGTTTTTGCTTGTCTCGTGATCCTGGCGCTGTTCTCGCCCAGGGCCTGGGCGCAGAGCACAATTTCCGGGATTGTGAAAGACAGCAGCGGCGCTGTCATGCCGAGTGTGAAAGTGGAAGCCGCCAGCGAGGCGCTGATCGAAGGGTCGCGCATCGTCACGACCAGCGAATCCGGGCGGTACACGATTGTTGACGTCCGGCCGGGCCTATACGTGATGACCTTCAGCCTGGAGGGGTTCAGCACGGTCAGGCAGCAGGTCACGGTGCCGGCGAACGTGTCGGTACCCGTCGACGCCGAGATGAAAGTGGGCTCGGTCGGCGAAACGGTGACCGTCGAAGCTTTGCTCGCTACCGTGGACGTCGAAAACGTGGCGCACCCCGAGGTCTTGTCGCGCGCCGAGATGGACGCCATTCCGAGCGCGCGGAACATGCAGTCCCTCGGTTCCTATGTTCCCGGCGTTCACTTGAATACGCCCGATGTCGCCGGCTCCATGCAGGTCCAGCAGACCTATATAACCACGCACGGCAACCTGCCCCAGGACAGCACCTACTTGCTGGATGGCATGCTCATCAACTCCACGATAGCCGATGGCCGCGCCCAGAACTATATTGACAACGCGATCGTTCAGGAGACGACCTATCAAACCAGCAGCGTCACTGCGGAAGTCTCAGCCGGGGGCGTCTACACCAACATGGTTCCCAAGGACGGTGGCAACGAGTTTCATGGAGATTTGTTCCTCGGCTGGGTGAACTCCAGCTTTGTCGGCACCAATATCGATCAGAAGCTGATTGACCGCGGTGTGTCAGGCCAATCCGCGGTCAATAAAATCGAGGACTTCGACGGCTCTTTGGGGGGGCCGATCAAAAAGGACAAGCTGTGGTTCCTTTTAACCGGCCGCAAACAGATCACCAACCTTCAATCGGCCGGCTCGTTCTTCACGGATGGTCGGCCCGGAATCGAGCACGATTCCCTCGATACCGGAACGGCGCGCCTGACGTGGCAGATCAACCCCAAGAACAAGATCTCCGGCATGTGGTCACGCGTTTGGAAGTCGATCTCAGCCGACATCGTCTCCAGCCTCTTTGGCTTGGGGCAGGGGATGTCGCCCTATAACGCCACAAACCCGGACATCTCGTCGCTCCACCGTGATCCAGTCATGTACTACGTCCTGCAGGGCAGGTGGACGGGGACTCTCACGCCCAGCCTGCTCCTCCAAGGAGGCTTCTCGCTTAACAAGGAGGACTTCAATGTCCTTTACCAACCCGGCATTGAACAGGTTCCTTTTACACCTGCCTGGTACGCCGGAGCGTCGCACTTAGACGTGGCGCTCCTCACCCGCAGCGTCGCGGGAGCTGTGAACAGTCACAACAAATATGACCGGTACGCCTGGAACGGGTCGGGAGTTTATACAACCAGCGCGCACACGATCAAGTTTGGAATACAGGACAGCTTTGGTCCGGCCTATGTCAACAACAGCGCGAATGGAGACGCTTACTACAGGTTCACCAATGGGGTGCCGCTCGATGTCACGGCTTACAACACGCCTACGGTGTCCAAGCAACGGCTGAATGCCGACCTCGGGATCTACGGAATGGATACCTGGCACTTCAAGTCGTTGTCGATTACCGCCGGCCTGCGTTGGGAGTATCTGTCGAACCAAATCGAGCCCGCGAGTGCGCCTGCAGGCCGCTTTGTGCCAGCTCGCAACTTTGCCAAGGTGGACTGCCACACCGTCAAGGGGCTGGGGTGTTTTCAAACCTGGGCGCCGCGGCTTGGCGTTGTCTATGATCTGTTTGGCAACCACAAGACGGCGCTGAAGGCCGGCTTCGGCAGATACAACACACCCATCGTCACCTCGATTTTGAACAACTTCAACCCGATGTTCTTAACCACCGTGAACATCCCGTGGAACGATGCGAACCACAACGGCATCGCCGAAGGCGCGGGATTTGGCCAGGGCGAGCTTGGTCCAAATCCGAATCCCTCCTTCGGTGTCCTCCAGAACCGGGCGCTCGATTCCAATTTCCACCGCGAGTACAACCTGCAGTACAGCGTGGGCGTCCAGCACCAGGTCATGAACGGCGTGACTCTGAACTTTAACTGGAACCGCCGCGCGGATTACCGGCAGACCCTGACCTTGAACAATGCCGTGCCGGCCTCGGCCTGGACGCCGGTCCAGATCACCAACCCGCTGGACGGCACGCCGCTGACGATTTTTAACCTTCAGCCTGCCTATTTCGGAGTGACTCCGAATGTGTATCAGACCAACGGCCGCCAAAGCACGCGCTCCAACGCTTACAACGGCTTTGAGACATCCGTGACGGCCCGGCTGCCGCGAGGAGCTTTCCTCTTCGGAGGGTGGACCACGGAGCGGCAGCTTGACAGGGACTGTGACGAGACCGCGGGCGGGAACCTCTTGAACGATCCAAACTCGCTCAGGTTCTGCGACTGGACGGGCAATTTGTATCAGGACCTGGGCAAGATCCCGGGGATACCGTACCGGAACGAGTTCAAGCTCACCGGAAGCCTGCCGTTAAAGTGGGGCTTCCAGGTGAGTACGTCCCTTTACAGTGATCCGGTTTACAGTACAAATTTCGCCACCAACGTTGCGACCAACAATACCACTATGGTGTACTCACCGTTGGCTTACTTCGCTGGCCAGACCCAGGGATTTTATGCGGTGAATTGGAGTATTACCCCGACCACGAGGTATCCGGCCGACTGTATCTGTCCGAACCCAGGCGGGCTGGTGGACCCGGGCTTGAGACAGGGCTCGGAACTGATCCCTCTGGTGGCGCCGGGCACCAGATTCACGCCCCGTTTGAATCAGCTCGACATTGGCCTCAGGAAGATCTTCCATCCCCGCGAAAAGATGACCCTGTCTGCCGAAGGCCAGATTTTCAATATCATCAATGCGAACACAGTCCTGACTGAAAGCGAGACGCTGGGAACATCCGTCAAACCCTACCTGCCGGGGGGCATCGGCGGTCAGCCCTCGGCGATCGCCAATCCCCGCATGTTGCGGCTCGCACTTCAGTTCAAGTTCTGAAGCGCGGGAATTGCCTGAACGCGGGCTTTAGCCCGCGTTCGAGTCTGAATTTTCGGCTTTATTTCGGCGCCTTCTTCGCGGCTTCTTCGGCGGCTCTCTTCTCTTCGGCGCGAGCTCCAGCGAGGATGTTACCCAGGCCATAATTCCCTTCGTGGCAGGCGTGCTCAAATATCGGACCTATGGTCTTCTTCCAGGGCACTTCGGCAGACCAGGGTCTTGTCCAAGTCGAAGGATCCTCGACCGTGAATTTATAGAGCATCGTGTCCTCGTCCACGCGTGTGAAGCGCTCGATCAAACGCATGTTTTCGCTGGATCCCTGGAACGCTGTCTTGCCGGTAAAATTCGTCGTCTCGATGACGAGCGTCTCACCCTCCCAATGGCCGCGGTAGCTTCCACTCAACTGGCGTACGTTTGGTGGGAGATGCGGACGACCGTCCAGCGGGATGATGCGGACGCCATGGAGCATCTCGACGAGAATCATCACGTATCCGGGAACCTGGACAATCTGATAGTTATTGTTGTACGCGCCGCCAAGCATGGGCGGTCCGTTGCGGTCCATGAGGATGCAACGCACGGAGAGCGGCTGGTTCTGTGCCGCGTCGTAGGGGCCACCCATACGCCTTCTCGTCTCTGCGCGCTCGGCGGCTCTCTTCTGTCCTTCCGCTGAGAGCGGAGGAAGTCTTCCATCCGGCGGATCCACGATCAACGAAGTGCGCAGGTTCAAAGCGAAGGGACTCTGGCTCCGGTCGCGCTTCCTCTTTTGTATAAAACGCCTTGGTGACGTTCTTCGGCCGCTCCAGAGGCGTATACGTGGTGTTCGTCCAAAAGCCCTGCAGATCCGGTTGGCCGTCCGGTGTGCGCGAGACACTCCAGGTCTTCGCCGGGGTTCCTGGTTTTACTGCGGCCGTTGGGGTCTGGGCGGCAACGAATACGCCTGCCAGTAACACCACCGCGACAAAGATCCCGACAACACCTGTTGAAGCCAAAAATCGATGGTTCATCTAAAACCTCCCTTTGACTTTTGCATCAGGGCTCCGAGTAGCACCGCAAATTCGTAATTTGGATTCGGCTGCAAATATTGTCCCGCTCACGCGGGTTAGTCAAGACGAAAAGAACGCGGCACACACCCATCAGGCACTTGACGCCGGCGCCCGTCAAAGTGGAAGTTCTTAGCCGCGGATTGCGCTACTCAATTTCCATACTTGAACACAGCTTTGGCGGGGTTGCGCATGTACAGGCGCTCATCGTAAGGCGCGCCTAACATAGGTCCTAACGCTTCGCGGAATTGCCGGGTGTGCGGCTTCACTTCATGCGAGTCGAATGCCTTCTGGTCCTTCCAGGCCGCGAAGACGGTGAAGTGGTTGGTACGGGGCGCGTTCTGTTGGAATACGTCGTAGCGCACATTGCCCTCGTCCTTCCGGCTTTCTTCGGCCAAACGTTTGAGCAAAACCTCAGCTTCATCTTTGGCCTGGGGAGGGACGTCGACATGCGTCAACACGAATACGATGTCAGGTCCGGCCGCAGGCGGCCGCGGATCAATCGCCAAACCGTGATGTACACGCTGATCGTAGGGGCTATTGTGAATGGCCTTGAGCCTGGCTCGGAAGCGAGCCGTATCCTCCGCTTGCTCATGAGCCTCGAAGGACGATTGATCCTTCCAAACTTCCATGATCACGAAGCGGTTCGGCCGGCCGATCTCCTGGATTACGTCCATTCCCGAATTTCCCTTCTCGGTGCTCCGGCTGGCTTCGTGGTACTGAGCCATTAGCGCGATGCTTTGTTTCGTGGAACTCAGCTGAACGTCGACATACGTCGCGACATAGAACACGGCGTCGCTAGTTTGGGCAGGCGCGGCCGGCTCAACCATGATCATCAAGAGTGCGAGCACCGGCAGCACGCATCGGCCGAGATAAACGGCAGGCGTCTTGTGAACAGACAGCATGCGCTCTTTCTCCTATTTGAGGTGTTCTTCGATGGACCATATCCACGCTATCTTATGCCGGAATATAAAAAAGTAGGCAACTCCGTAAACGGCTTATGAAATTCAGGCAGCTCACGTCCTGTTATTGGCTGGAGATTTTGAACTTGTGAATCCTCTTCCCTCGGTTTTCGGCGACGTAGATGTTGTCCTTCGAATCCACCGCGATCCCATGCGCCTGGTTGAATTGACCCGGGAAGCTTCCAGGGCGGCCGAAGCTTGAAAGGATCTTGCCCGACTGGCGGTCGATGATTTCAATCTGCGCGTTGTTTTGGTTGATGAGGAAGATGAACTTTTGATTGGGATCGTGCGAGAAATCGAGGGCCACGGCGGAGCCGCCGCTCTGCACGAGCTTCCCGTCTTTCGGCGGGGTCACCGGCGTCCATGGGACTTCGATGTTCTTCTTGAAGTTGCCCATCTTGTCGTAGATCTGGATCCGCGATCCCTCGCGGTTGCAGACATAGACCTGCCCGTCATTGGCGATCGACATGCAATGCACGGTTGTCATGCCTTCCGGCTGCCACTGGCGCAGGAATTTTCCCGTGCGATCCATCACCGCGATGCGCCGGTTGCTGTCGCGGCCTTCGCCGTCGGACACGTAAACGTCGCCGTTCTGCGGATCAACGAAAATGCTCGATGGCATGAAGAAGATCGCGGCATTGGAATTGAGCGGCTTGCCTTTGATTGTGCTGTCGGAGGAATCGACGACCCCCTTCTTGCCGATCTGAAGCAGCATCTTGCTGCCGTCATGGGAATATTTCTGCACCATGCCGGAGGGCGCGCTGGCGATCCAGATGTTGTTGTCCTTGTCGACGCGGCATGAGTGAAGGCGGGGATCGAGCAGCTTCGGGTCGCCCCAGGAATTGACCACGTTGCCCGCGGGATCGATCTCGATGATCGATGGAGCGAGCTTGCCGCCGTTCAAGTCGCCGTCGACCACGTCCTGCCGATTGAGGACGAAGACGTGGTCCTGGGCGTCCACGCAGACGCCGCCGAGCCCGCCCAGCACCCAGCGGTCGGGCAGGGGCTTCGGCCAAGTCAGATCGGCCTCGTAGCGCGGCGCACCCGTCTGGGCCTGCACCGAAGGCGCGCCTACAATCGCGGCAACAATCGCCAACATGCCGGCCCTGATGAGAAGGTCGAGAAGATTCCGTTTCATGTTTCCTCCCCTATTGCTCGCCGATGAATTCGGCGGGAATTTCCATTTCAGCATTTACAGACACCTCAATGACCGTAGATGCGAAGCGCGTTTTCGGCCGCGACCTTTTTCCTCAAGCCGGTTGGAAGCTGATTCAACAACAGCGCATTCTGCTGCGCGCGCGCCAAGGGCGCGCTCGCGGGCGGATCGAAGTGCTGGTCACTACCGATGATGAAGCGATCGGGAAAATCGGAATAGAGCTTCAGCCATTCCGGCTTGAGCTTTCCGTCGACGATCGGCGGATCCTTGCCCGGAAAGCCGGGATCGTACTTGATCTCCATATAGAGATTGGGATGCGCTTGAAGCAGCCGGCGCGAAAGGTCCGGCGTGCGGTAGCCGATATTGTCCGAGCCCGCATGCGCCCAGATGATCTTTGCGCGCGGGTTGTGCGAAAGCAGCCTTTCGAACGGCGCAATATTTCCGTGCAACTCCGGCGGATTGGGCGGCCCGTATTCGGCGGGCGTCGGGATCGTCTGCGGCAGAGCTTCCATGTGCAGGTCGATGGGCACGTTGTGCTCCGCGGCGATATCGGCAAGCAGCAGCATCAGCGGGGAGTCGGCGGGCGCGTATTCATAATCCTTCACCGGCGACTGCGGCAGCGAGAGATGCTCTATCGACAGCTCGCCGAAACCGACAACGCCTTGTCGAAGGAGTTCTTCGGCGCGTTCGCGGAATTTCTTCCGCACTTCGGGGCCCGCATTGCCGGTGCGATAGGCTTCCAGGATCATCGGATTGAGCGTCCCCCCGCCGCCGAGAACCGCAAGCTTGTCCGGGTGTTTTTTCACTGCAGGCAAGATCATCTCGGCGTCCCAGCGCCCCGGATTGTCCGGCCCGTAAGGCTCGGTCTGAATAAAGGCTTTCGCTCCGTTCAAGCGCTCCATCGCGCTCAAGATGAGCGTGACCGCGCCTTCCGGGTCGAGCTGGTAGATGTGGGTGTGCGCGTCAATATAAGGGAGCGAAGTGGGCGTAAGCACCGCAGTGCGCGATTTGCTCGCGTCATTCCCCTGCTGTCCAGCGGCCAGATGAGTGAAGAGCAAAAACGCACCCCCCACGAGTAGCACTGTCGCCGCAGCGGACTTCCCTAAAAAGCGTGCCATCAGGCCCTCCCGGCTCATCCGAACGCTTGAGAGACTAACACAGGATCCAGGAAATTCCACTTCTGTCAAAATGCGAACAGGCGTTCAAAGGCGGGTCGTAAACCTGAACCTAGGTCCTCTTGGCGGTCAGAATGTTCACAGCGCGGCAAGCCGCAACCAAAATCTGAGCCGCGAATTGCGCGAACTCCGCGAACCGGCGCATCAATAGATTCTTTTACGCACCGTTCGCGTAGTTCGCGTCATTCGCAGCAAAATTTTGGTTTGCAGCGTATTGCCTTTCGGCCACCGGCTAACGCAGAGTGAGCTTCTGAACTCTCATATTGCTGATCTCACCGACAAGCAGGTTGTTCTCGCTGCGGCAGTCGATTGCGTTGACCGTGCCAAACTCCTTCGGTAGTTTCCCCGCTCTGCCGAACTTGCCGACGATGGTCCCGTCCAATTTCATCTTGTAGATCTCGCCGGCGACGTCGAAATCTTCGGGCGGATTTGAATTGGAGCTGTACAGGAATTGGTTCGGGCCGGGCGTGATGCAAAGGGCGGTCGGAGTTCCAACGTTGGTGTACTGCGTCTTGAAGGTCCCGTTGTTGTCGAAGACCTGGATTCGCTTATTTCCGCTGTCGGCGACGTAAACATTGCCCTGCGCATCGACCGCAATCGCACGAACCGTGCCGAACAGACCCGGCTCGGTTCCTCTTGAGCCCCAGGACTTGATGAACACGCCCTTGCTATTGAATTTAGCAACCCGGGCATTACCGACACCGTCGGCCACAAAAATATTGCCGGCCCCGTCCCATGCCACGTCCGTGGGCCGGTTAAAGACATCGCTCTGAGCGCCCGCCCCGGGAAGTCCTCCGCGGCCAGCGGCGCCGCCGCCATCGCCGCGAGGGGCGGGAGCCGGAACGGGGATGGCCTCGGGTTTTCTGCCCAGCAACATTTGGACATGTCCCGCGGAATCGAGCTTCATAATGAAGTTCGTCATCTGATCGACGGTCCAGATGTTGTCTTGCGGATCGATGCGGACCTGCTGGGCAAACATGAAGCCGTAGCTTCCCTGTCCGATCTCGCGAATGAATTTTCCGGTTCGATCAAACTGGAACAGCCGCGAGCCTCCGTGCGCGAACGCCCGGGCGCCGCCGAGGGAAACCGTCGGATGGCCGGTTCGTGTGTAAACAAAAATATCGCCCTTGGAATTCGTTGCCACGCCACCCACTTCGCCCAGATAGATGTCATCGGGCAGTGTCAGCAGATTTGCCGCAGAATCGAAGGCAATCTCAGGTATTGCATTCTGGGCTGCGGCTGGGAACGCGGCAAGAAGCGTCGCGGCGACTAATAGTGGCAAAAAGCGTCTCATGGAAAGTCTCCCCGTGATGTTAGATCCGATCCTATCGTGCACTCGATGTCTTAGTGGGCGTTGGCTGCAGGATGAGTCTCTGCACGCGCCAGGATTCGATTTCCCCAACAACGATTTCGTTGGGATTGCGGCAATCCATCATGTGGACGACCTGGAACCCGCCGAATTCCTTGCTGGCATGGCCGAACTTCCCAATGATCGTCCCGTCCAATTCCAGCTTGTAGATCTCACCCGTGATGGCCCACGAGCCCGGAGGATTGCCGTTGGGGTTGGAGTTGGAGGCAAAGACGTACTGATGCGGGCCCTGCGAAACGCA